>CALMOO010000531.1:20334-21053 GCA_937871705.1 uncultured Hymenobacter sp. | reverse complement strand
CCCACAAACGAGCCCAACACGGCTCCATCGAGCACGGCATCGGGGGTATTTTCGACGGAGGCGGTTACGAAAAGCTGGCCTTCGACTAGGGTGGCGCCGGAAAAGCCGGCCGGGCACCCCTCGATAGTGGGCAGGCCAAACCACGCCACTGCTACCGCCGGGGCGGGGGCACCGGGCTCGGTCAGGAAGCGCAGCGTGGCGGCCAGGGGCAGCCGAAACAAGCCCGCGGCATCGGCCCGGCCCACGGTGCGCTGAAACAGCAGCAGCTCGGTGGCAGTAGCTGCAGCGGCCTCCAGGTTGAGGCTGCCCACGCTGGGCGGCAGGTGCGTGCGCAGCTGGGCATAGAGCGGCGCCAAGTCGATTTTTTGGGGTGTGGGAGCAGCTACGGGTACAAACCACGCCACGTCGCGCTGGGGCCTGCTGCCCGAGCCCAGCACCAGCACGCCGGCTTGGCCGTCGGGCCAGACCAGGGCCACGGTACACTCCAGGTCGGGCTTGGTGGCTTTGGGCAGGCGGCCGGTGGTGGAGTCGAGGTCGGGCGCTTCGAAGAGCGGCACCTGGCCCACGGGCGCCAGCGTGGCGGCGTCGAGCAGGTATAGCCAGGGCGAGTCGTCGCCGATAATGTAGGCGGTGGGGCCGATTATTTCGATGCCCGACGCTGAGGGCAGATGCGGCAGCGCCGTTTCGGAAAGAATAGTAGCCGTCATGCCACACAGTAC
>CALMOO010000531.1:7620-20324 GCA_937871705.1 uncultured Hymenobacter sp. | reverse complement strand
GGCTTAGACTGCGGTGAGGACTGCTGCCGCAGGAAAATGGAGAGGCTCACCAGCGCGAAGATGGACACAAACTCGCTTTGCCAGTTTTGGAGCGACTCGAACCAAAAGCGCGAGGTGTGCATGTAGCCCCACACCGTGACGAGGGGCTTGTGGTCGTGCGCCTGCTCGATATTGTAGACCGCCATGCCGCCCCGCGCGTGCAGGTACACGGCCCCAAAAAACAAGGCAAACAGCGCCAAACTCAGCGAGTGCTTATAAAGCGAAAGCCACAGGCCGCCGCGCCGCACGGGCCAGGGCGCGCCGGGCTTGGCGGGGTCGGGCTGCTGGTCTACGTCTTCTTCGCCGTCGAGCTTTTTAGATTCGGGCGAGCCTTTTTGGCGTAGCCAGACAGTGAGCACCACATAGACGCCCATTTGCAGAAACTCGCTTTCCCAGTTTTCAAACGTGGCTTCCAGGAAATGCCCCGAGCCTAGGTACTGGCCCAGGGTGAGGGCGGGCAGCTGCATTTGCTGCAAGTCGTCGTTGTTTTCGTGCCAGCCGGTGATGGTCTGGCCAACGAGCGTGCCAAGTATCATAAGGGCTACTACCAGTAGCAAGCCATTTTCATACAAAAACCGGCCGCCGCGGGCGGGCGGAGCACTTGGCGGCGCGGCGGCCGAAGCAGGAGGAGCGGTCTGCATCATGTCCTTTCTACGAGCTCGACCGTAAAAAGTGCGGCCGCACTGCTAGCCTGCGCGCAAGCCGGGGCGCGGGCTGAGGTGCCCACGCCCAGCGCGCACGAGCACGCCGCCGAGCAGCAACAGCAGCACCCCAAAAGCCAGAAAGCCCAGGTCCCAGGGCAGCTTGTTGGGAGTGTATTCCAGCACGTGATGCAAGCCCAGCAGTTGGTGGTCGATGAGGCCTTCGACGACATTAAACAGCCCCCAGCCCAGGCTCAGGCCGCCCAGGAAGGTAGCTCCTGACCATGGCACATCGGGGCGGCTGCCGGCCACCCACAGCATGCGCAGGCCCACGGCCGTGAGCACCCACACGCCGGCATGGAAAATGCCATCCCAGTACATATTCACCTTGGTAGCCACCAAGTTATCGGGCGGCAGCCGGGCCGATAGCAGGTGGTGCCACTGCAAAATCTGGTGCAGCACAATGCCATCGACAAAGCCGCCGAGGCCGGCCCCCAGCAGCACGCCGGCCGCAATGAGGGGGGTAGGGCGCATCACGGGCATGGGTGCGCACCGTTAAGAACCGAAAGCCGCGCCGGCCGGCGCAGCTGCTGCCCCCAGGCCACCAGGGCTTCGGCATAATACAGCCCTACCCCCCCTGCCAGCAGCAAGGCCACCGGCAAGAGCAGCAGCCCCAAATTCACCGAGTAGTCGGCGTTGTGGATGGCGGCCTGCACCCTGGGGCGGCACACCGCGCAGGCGTTGCTAGCGGCGGGCAGCAGCCAGAGCAGGCTGCTTAGGCAGGCAAGTAAGTATACTCTCATAATTAATTAGTTAAGCTGATGTAATTGATTAGTTAAGCTGACCCATTGCAAAAGGCTCTAGCCCTCGTGGGCAATAATGACTCTCTGCAGCCGGTGGCCCGGCAACCCACAACTAGTCATTAATCGTCAGTCATTACCCCTGCGTTTTACCTTTCAAATCCCAGTGGCTGGCCGTCACCTCCAGGCTGCGGGGCTGCCGCTTGATGGTGCGTACGTAGCGCTCGCCGGCAATGACGCCGTCGGGGCGGCGCCGGCCCAGAAACAAGGTAACCGGCTCGCCGTGCTCGTTGGTAATGAAGGTGATATCATGGCCTTTAAACACATCGTCGATGCGCGTGGAGGGCTCGTAGAGCTTGCTCAGCTTCTTGTCTAGTTCGTGGTGTAGCGGCATGGCAGCAAGCAAAACGGCCCGCCCTACCCCCTCATCGGCAAGTAGAGCGGGCCAGTAAGCCAAGTAGTTACGCGCTTAGCAGGTAGAGGATGATGCCAACTACGATTAAGATGGCGCCAGCCACCGTCAGGAAGCCTGAGCTAATGATAATGCCGACGATAAGGGCGGCCAAGCCAATCAAACCTACTGATACGCCGGGCGCCTTGGCGGCCGTGTGGGTTACGCTAGCGGTATTCTGCTGGCGGGCCTGGGCTTTGGCCACTTGCTTGAGCACTTTGTTTAACACCAGGCGCTGCGCCAGAGTAGGCTTCACGGCTTTGGTGGGGGTAGGCGCCGAAGCGGGAGCCGCTGCTAGGGCTTTAGCCACTGCGGCCTCCACGGCTTGCTGCCGAGGCGCCGGGGCCACCGCCACAACAGCGGGCTGCGCAGCTACAGGAGCCGCAACCGGCGCAACCACTGGCGCAGCGGCTACTACCTGGGCCGACGTTTGGGGCTCGGACGACACCGGCGCTGCGGCTACCGTTGAGGCCTGATAGGCCGGGGCAGTGGGGGTATTGAATGCGTAGTTGGCGCGGCTGCACGAGCTGAGCGAAGTGGCCGTTAGCAAGGCCGCGGCGAAGTACATATAAGCTTTTTTCATGGCTTTGGAGAAGTGAAAGGGTGAAAGGGTGAAAGGGTAAGAAAGTTAAAATTTTAAATAAAACGCACAAGTAATTAGCTGCTAAGTATTCAGCACTTCGCCGCCATTGGGATGAATGGCCTGGCCCGTGATGTAGGAAGCGTCTTCCGAAGCCAGGAAGACGTAGGCCGGTGCCACTTCGGAGGGCTGGCCGGGCCGCTTCATGGTGGTATCCTGGCCAAACTCCTTCACCTTATCGGGCGGGAAGCTGGCGGGGATGAGCGGCGTCCAGATGGGGCCGGGCGCCACCGTGTTGGCCCGGATTTTCTTCTCGGCCAGCTGCTGCGCTATCGAGCGGATATAGGCCGTAATGGCACCCTTAGTCGAGGTATAATCGACCAACTGCTGGTTGCCTCGGTAGGCGTTGATGGACGACGTCGCGATAATGGAATCGCCTTCGTGCAGGTGCTGCAAGGCCACTTTCACCACCCGCACGAGCGGGAAAAAGTTGACCTGGAACGTGTCTTCAAACTGCTCGTTGGGCAGTTCCGCCACGTCGGTGCTCACGAACTGCTCGGCGGCGTTGCTCACCACAATGTTGAGCTTGCCGAGCTGCTGCACGGTTTGGGTTACAATGTCCTCGCAAAATTGCGGGTCGCGCAAGTCGCCCGGGAACAGCACGCAGCGGCGGCCTTCGGCTTCTACCAGCTGCTTGGTTTCGTCGGCATCTTTCTGCTCCTCAGCCTTGTACACGATGGCCACATCGGCGCCTTCGCGGGCATAGTGCACGGCCACTGCCCGCCCGATGCCCGAGTCGCCACCCGTAATGAGAGCCACTTTATCCAGTAGCTTTTCGCTGCCTTTGTAGTTGGGCCGGATGTAGACCGGCGCGGGCGACATCTCTTTTTCGAGGCCAGGCTGTTGGTCCTGGGCTTGGGGGGGTAGGGAAGTTGGGTAGGTTTCCATAGGTATTGGGAAGGATGTAGTGCGGACTCTGGGAGCCGCAAAAAGGATGACTTACAAGCAACTACTTAGCAGATAACTCCCGGTGTGCACCAGTAGCGTTTACGCTACGGCTTATTCCAGAGCCTTCGGCACGGGTGGCAGGTCCATGTTAGATGGGCCGTAAAGCAGGTGGCCGTAGGCATCGAAGCGCGAGCCGTGGCAGGGACAGTCCCAGCTGGTTTCGAGGCTGTTCCAGTGCACCACGCAGTGCAGGTGCGGGCAAATGGCCAGGCATTCGTGGGTGGTGCCGGCCTCGTCGCGGTACACGGCCACTTTGAGCGGACCGCGGCGCAGCACGGCGCCCGTGCCGGGCTTTACTTCTTCAATAGTGCTCACGTCGCCGCCCGTCACGAGGTCTGCGTACTCGGCCACCACGTTCAGGTTTTCCTTCACGTACTCTTTCACCGACTCCAGCTTGAGCGTGACGCGGCCGGGGTCGTAGAGCTTGGCCCAAGGGTTAGAGCGCCCCAAAATGAGGTCCGTGATTATCATCGGGCCCAGGGTGCCGTGCGTCATGCCGTGCCCCGAGTCGCCGGTAATGATGTAAACATTGTCGTTATTAAGCGGGTCGGGGCCGGCGTAGCCCAGGCCGTCGGTCGGCTCCATCACCTGGCCCGACCAGCGGTACTCAATGCTCTGAATGCTCGGGAAATGCGCCCGCGTCCAGTCTTCAAGGCAGTCGAGGTGGTTTTGCGGGTTGGGCTCTTGGCCAGTTTTGTGGTCTTCGCCGCCCACAATCAGCAAGTCATAATCGGCCTCGGGCACCTCTTGCACGCGGATGTAGTGGTAGGGGTCGGCATCGTCCCAATACAAGGCTTTCGTGATGGCACCTTTGGCAATGCGGGCCCCCACCACGTAGGTGCGGTAGGGGTGCTGCTTGGTGTGCATCACCACCCGGTCGTTGAAGGGGGTGTTGGTGGCCAGCACAATAGCCTGCGCGCGCACCTCGTAGTTGTCGCTGGTCGTCACGTGGGCGTCGCTACCCCCACTTATGCTTTGCACGTGGGTGCGGGTAAAAATGCGCCCACCCTGCGCGACTACGGCCTCAGCCAGGCCGCTGAGGTACTTCAAGATATGAAACTGCCCCTGGTTCGGGAAGCGCAGGCACTCGCCGGTTTTGAAGCCAGTGGCACCGGCATCGGGCAGCAGCTCCACGGCGGTGAGGCCGGCGCGATGGGCGGCTTCCAGCTCGTCTTGCAGCTGCTGGTGAGTGCCGTTTTTAGGCAGAAACAGAAAGCCGTCGAGGCGTGAATAGTCGCAGTCAATGTGCTCGTCCGCCACAATCTGGCCAATGCGGTCGATGGCGGTGCCGTGGCTTTCGGCTGCCAGGCGGGCGCCGTCCGGGCCAAAGAGTTGCTCCAGGGTCGTGTAGCGGTCGTCGAGGGCGTTGAGAGGTGCGCCGAAGTGCGGCCACTTTCGCCGCTAGCAATCTCGCCATCTTCGAGCACCACCACCTGCTTGCCTTCCTTACCCAGCAGATACGCCGTGGTGAGGCCCGCAATACCCGCCCCAACTACCACCACATCGGCCGTGGTATTTTCGCACAGCGACGCAAAAGCAGGCGGCGCCGCAGCCGTAGGAAACCAGCTGGAGAGAGTGGCACCAGAGGTGCGGCTTGGGTCGACGGTACCAGGCATAAACGGGAGGGGTAGGACTTGCCTTACGCCTGCAACGTCTTGATAGTTAAGGAGGAGCTTACCCTACCTCAACCGTAATTAAACGAAAGTGAGGGGGTAGGAAGAACATAGCGCTTCTTAAAGTTTTCGTGGGCCTGAGGTTTGGCCAGCGTCGGGTAGCACTTTCTGGCCCGAATGGGTGCTCCTGGCCGGCTGGGCTAAGCTGCGGCGCCGAGCAGCACCGCCGGCGTCAGTGCATCAGGGGCCGAGCCTACTGGTAATTGGGCCGGCAACAGACAGCCCAATCAGATTTGAATCCGTACGGTACGTTAGGCTCGTTCTCAGACTGGCCCTCAACCCCATGCTACCCTCTATTTCTGAATCAACTGGCCTCCGCGAGCCGCAGTATCCACTCTACATCAAGGCCCCGCTCGTGATACTGGGCCTGGCTATGGTGGTGTTCACGCTGCACATTGCCAGCGACCTGATTTTCCCGCTGCTGTTCGCGGCCATCTTCGCCATTATGCTGCACCCCGTCGAGCAGTGGCTGGTGCGGCACCGGGTGCCGCCGCTGCTGGCCATCGGCCTCACCGTGATACTGGGGGTAGCGGCGCTGCTAGCCCTGCTTTACTTTATTTATCTGGAAGCCGGCCAGTTAGCCACCCAGATGCCCATGTTCAAGACCAAGCTCGTGCAGGTGACGACGCAGTTAACGCAGTGGCTGAATACCCGCTTTGGCCTCACCAACCAAAAGCTGCTGAGCTACGTGAACGAGGCTGGCAGCCGGGCGGCGGGCCTGCTGGGCGGCACCTTGGGCGCCGTGTCGGGGCTGCTGGTGGTGGCCACGCTTATCCCGGTTTATATCTTTTTGCTGATGCTGTACCAGCGCCGGCTGGTCGACTTCCTAACCCAAGTATTCTCGGGGCACCGCACCGATACGGGTGTGGCCGAGGTGCTGCACGAAAGCAAAGCGGCCATTCAGAGCTACATGATAGGGCTGCTTATCGAAGGCAGCATCGTGGCCGTTCTCAACGTGGCCGGGCTCCTGGTACTGGGCATCCCTTACGCCCTGCTGCTGGGCGTGCTGGGCGCGCTGCTAAACTTTATTCCCTACATCGGCGGGCTGGCGGCCATTTTGCTGCCCGTGCTCATGGCATTTGTCGCTAAGGAGGGCTACGCCTACCCCCTGGGGGTAGTGGGCATCTACATCGTAATTCAATTCATTGACAACCACCTGCTTATTCCGCGCATCGTGGCTTCCAAGATTAAGGTAAATGCGCTGGTGGCCATTGTGGGCGTGCTGGTCGGCAATGCCATTGCGGGTGTGTCGGGCATGTTTCTGGCCCTACCTATTATCGCCATCATCAAGATAATCTGCGACCGTATTCAAGGCCTCAAGCCCTGGGGCCTGCTCCTCGGCGATGAGGAGCCCACGAACAAGCGTGCTGCTACGGCCACTGACCGCCTGACCCGACCAGCTCAGCCCGCTTCAGCCGTTAGCGTGTAAGATTTTGGCTTTATACGCTAATTAACAGTAAATTAAATAGTAGTATAATACCATTTGGCTAATCCGCAATTCCTAGGCCAATTGATTTAAAGCTTGCCGCTTGCTAGCTGAGCACTACACGTATTCTTCATAAAAAAAGCCCTTGCAAACGCTGCAAGGGCTTTTTTATTGTGTAACTATTTAGACTGAGATGAAAATTATACCATTCAGCTTCTTAAATATTTTCATCTAAACTTCATAAAAGGCAAATTTTAGCAGTTACTCACTTCTGCTACCTTGCGCCGCCTTCGGGCCCTATCAACTCTCCCACTTATTCAATTCCCCCACTTACCAAACCAACATTCTATGAACAAAAATTACTATGCTGCTGCCTGGCTCGCGCTAGGCGTTGCTACCCTCCCGCAGCTGGCGCACGCCCAGGATGGTCGCGTGCAAAAGAAAGAAATGGGCACTGATGGCCAGCCCACGCTTATCGAGTTTTCGGCGGCCGGGCGCGCTACTCTGAGCGCTGCCAATGGCGCTCAAGTGCTGCGCCAGCAGCTCAGCCTGGGCACCAACGACGAGATGCGCCCCGCGCGCCTCCAAACCGACCAGCTCGGCCTTAGCCACCAGAAGTTTGAGCAATACTACAAGTGCGTCAAAATCGAGCATGCTGCCTATACCGTGCACACCCGCGGCAGCCAGGTCGAGAGCATCAGCGGCGACTACGAGGCCGTGCCCGAGCTGAGCGTGCAGCCCTCGCTGAGTGCCGATGCGGCCCTGCGCAAAGCGCTGGCCGCCGTGGGCGCCCAGAAATACATGTGGCAAGATGCCGCCGAAGAAGCCGGCCTGAAGCAGCGCGAGGGCAACGCTAAGGCTACCTACCTGCCTCAGGGCGAGCTGGTGCTGGTGCGCGACAACCGCCGCAACGCCGACGGCGATGGCCCGCTGGTGCTGGCCTGGAAATTTAACGTGTATGCCCAGCAGCCGGTGAGCCGCGCCTACCTCTACGTCGATGCCAAGAGCGGCGACGTGGTGCTGCGCGATGCCATCATCAAGCACGCTACCCCCGCCACGGCATCGTTTGCCACGGCCTATAGCGGCACCCGCACGCTAGCCACTGAAACCGCCACCGGCGGCTACCACCTGCGCGAGTACACCCGTGGCCTGGGCATTGAAACCTACAACTGCAAGAAAAGCAATAGCTACACGGCCGCCACCGACTTCACGGATGCCGACAACAACTGGACGGCTGCCGAGTACAACAACGCCAACTACGACAACGTGGCCGGCGATGCGCACTTCGGCGCCGAGGCTACCTACGACTACTGGAAGGCCGTGCACGGCCGCAACAGCTACGACAACGCGGGCGCCAAAATCAAGAGCTACGTGCACTACGACGACGTGCCCGGCGGTGCCGGCTACGAAAACGCGTATTGGGACGGTGCCGAAATGACCTACGGCGACGGCGCTACCACCTTTAAGCCTCTGACGGCGCTCGACGTGTGCGGCCACGAAATCGGCCACGCAGTGTGCGAAAACACCGCCAACCTGACGTACGCCAACGAGTCGGGCGCTATGAACGAAGGCTTGTCCGACATCTGGGGCGCCAGCATTGAAAACTACACCTGCGCCAACCTGGGCCTGACCAAATCGACCTGGGACATTGGCGAGGACATCATGAAGCAAGGCGGGGCGCTGCGCTCGATGAGCAACCCCAACCTCTACGGCCAGCCTGCCTTGTACAAGGGCAAGTACTGGGCCGCCACTACGTCGTCGCCTTCCAACTCGAACGACGAGGGCGGCGTGCACACCAACTCGGGCGTGCTCAACTACTGGTACTACCTTATCTCGGTGGGCAAAACCGGCACCAACGAAGCCGGCTCTTCCTACTCGGTAGCCGCGCTGGGCTTGTCGACTGCCGCCAAAATCACCTTCCGCATGGAGGACGTGTACATGACGGCCAGCTCGACTTATGCCAACGCCCGCACCTACTCCATCCAGGCGGCCACCGACCTCTACGGCGCCGGCTCGACGCAGGTGCAGGCCGTAACGAACGCCTGGTACGCCGTGGGCGTGGGCGCTGCCTACGGCGGTGGTGGCACCACTACCCCCCCTCCTACTACGGTTACCTACTGCACTAGCAAGGGCACGAGCCAGAGCTATGAGTACATCGACTACGTGAAATTTGGTACCGGCATTGCCCGCACCAGCGGTGCTGATGGGGGCTACTACAACGGCACAGCCAGCAGCAACAGCGTGGCCGCGGGCTCGAGCCAGACCATCAGCTTCTCGGCGGGCTTCACGGGCTCGGCTTACACTGAATACTGGAAGATTTTTATCGACTACAACCAGGACGGCGACTTTGCCGACGCGGGCGAAACCGTGGTGAGCGGCAGCAGCAGCAGCGCCGGCACGCTCAGCAGCACCTTCACGGTGCCTAGCACGGCCAAAACCGGCAAAACCCGCTTGCGCCTGATTATGAGCGACAACTCGGCCACCACCAGCTGCGGCAGCTACAGCTACGGCGAAACTGAGGACTACAGCCTCAGCATCACGGGCGGCACGGCCATTGCGGCCAACAGCCTGACGGCCAGCACCACCGGCGTTATCAGCGGCGATGCCCGCCTGGAAATGTACCCCAACCCGGCCACCGACCACTTGCAGCTTTCGCTCACGAGCGGGGCCAGCCTCACGTCCGTAACCGTACTAGATGCCCGTGGCGCCAAGGTTTCGGCCGTTCGCTACGACGGCAGCTTGCTCGATGTGTCGGGCTTGTCGAGCGGCCTCTACACGGTGCTGGTCAGCGACGGCACGCGTAGCTTCAGCCAGCACTTTGTGAAGCAATAAGCTTCAGCTTAGCGCTTCCTAACAAGCAAACAAGAACAGCCCGGCCAGTAGGTCGGGCTGTTCTTGTTTGGTATTAGAATGAGGGGGTAGGAGCGGCGAACTTAAGCCAGCGCGCCGCGCTCACAAGCCGAGCGCCAGCAGCCAAGCCTCGGCCGCCTCAACTGAGTCAAATCGCTTGAACAGAAAACCGTTGGGCGCCGTGCTCACGACCGATTGCGTCGAGAGGCGGTGCATCGGATTGGCGCCTTCCACGATGGCACAGTGGTGCGTGTTAGAGAGGCGCATGGCCCGCGGTATCCAGTTGGTAGTGAGCCACTCCTGGGCCGCAGCGGGCAGCGGCGTGCGCTGGCCGTGGTCGGAGAGGATACACCGCACACCCGTGCTTTGCAGCAGGGCCAACACCTGCTCATAATACGCCTGAATAACGTCGAAGGTAACGCGGTCCGGCGCCCACGCCAGGCGCACGTAGCCCGCGGGTTGGTAGTAGAGCTTGCCGGCAAGATTTTGAAAATACAGCGTTTCGCGTGCGCGAGGCAGGGAATTCATAGAGGAAATAAGAATAGCTCAGGGTAGCCGCCGGCCAGATAATAGCACTACGCCAAACATACGGATATTTCGATGGCGAGTAATAAAACTTCTTCCTCACGGTCCGGCATGCTGCTGCCCGTGGGCGGGCGCTGGCTTCTTCTAAGCTGAGCCCTACTCCCCCTCAGCGCTACCAAGGGGGGTAGGGCTCAGGCAATTGGCAGGGTAATCTGGCTCCTTAGCTATTGCACGCGTATAAAGTGCCGGTTCTTTTTTACATCCTAACGATATGCAACGCGCTAAATCTTACCTGGCCCTGGCCGCAATGCTCTTTAGCGGCGCCCTGCTTGGGGCCTGCGGCAACAGCAATGTGCACACCTCCTCCCCCAGCAGCACGCTGGGCACCGACTCGTCGGCTACCAAAGTAGGAGGCACGGCTAACGGTCCCGCTACCGGCTCAACTGGTGCAGGCAGCCCCAGCACGCCGGCCGCCGGGGCCGACAACACCACTGCGGGAGGCACTACTGGCACCAGCCAGTAAGTGAGTTGGGGCAGAAGTGAGTTAGTGAATCTGTTCTTGTTTCGCCAACTCACTCCGGCACTCATTTCGTGATTACCAGCTCCACGCGGCGGTTCAGCTTGCGGGTTTCTTCGCGGTCGTTGGGGTATTTGGGCCGGGAGCCGCCGTAGCCAATGGTGGTGATGCGGCTTTCGGCTACGCCGCGGCCTACGAGGTAGCGCTTCACTTCGGCTACGCGCTGCTCGCTGAGCACCTGGTTTTTATCGGCAGGCGGCTCATTTGAGGTGTGGCCTTCGAGACGAATTTCGAGCAGCGGATTTTCCTTCATCGACTCGGCCAAGCGATTAAGCGTGGGGTAGGCCGAGCCCAGCAGCTTGGCCTGGCTCTGGGTGAAGATGATGGCTGGCAAATCGAGCCGCGAGCCCACCGTGGCGGGCGTGAGGCGCGGCTCGTAGCGGCGCGACTCGCCGGCGCCTATCACCAGCGTGTCGACCCGCGTGAGCAGGCCCGCCGTGGTGAGCATGCGGTAGCGCCCCGGCACCAGCGAGAGCTGAAAGCCCGTAGCATCGGCCTGGGCGGTACTGCGAAAGTCAATGGTACTGTTGAGCAGGAGAGCCTGCACCTGGGCACCGCCCGCCAGCGGCTGCCCGGTGCGGGCATCGAGCACGCGGCCCGTTACAAGGGCGCGGGCGGCTTTTTCGGGGTCAACGGCCACGGCCGTTGAATCAGGCGCGGGAGGCGGGCCGGGCGGAGTGCGGCGCAAGTCGGCCGGAGCGGTAGGGCTGGCGCCCGAGGTGGCGAAGTACGCCACGCCGTCGGGGCCCAGAGCGAAGTACGCGTCGAAGCCGGGGCCGTTGAAGCGCGGGCCCAAGTTCTGAACCGGGCTCCACTTCTCCCAGGAGTCGTCGAGGCGCTGGCTCACGAAAATATCGGCCGAGCCGTAGCCCTGGTGGCCATAAGAGCTGAAATACAACGTCTTGGTATCGGCCGAGAGCCACGGGGCAAACTCGTAGCCCGGCGAGTTGACCACGGCGCCTAGGCTCTGGGGCACCGAGTAGCCGCCCGCACCATCGGGCCGGCTGAGGTACAAGTCGTTGCCGCCCTGCGAGTCTTCGCGCTCCAGCGAGAGCAACAGGATTTTCTCGTCGGGAGTCATAAAAAAGCCGGTGCTCACGTTGGTCGAGTAGTAGCTGGCAATGCGCAGTGGCACTGGCCGGCCGCTACCCCCCACCGGCACCCGCGACACGCCTTCCTCGCGAAACCCACCGGCCTCGTAGGTGCCGCGCACCAGCAGGGCGGGGCTGGCGGCTGGGCCCACCACGGCCTGCACGGCGTTGTCGTGGGGCGTGTTGAGGCCGGGCGGCGCCGTAGGGCGGGTAGGCTCGGCCCAGGTGTGGCCCTGGTCGGCGCTCTGGCTTAGCCAAATGTCGCCGCTTTCGGCGGCGCCTTCAGTATTGCCGGCATAACGGGTGCGGCGCAGGTACAGGCTTTTGCCGTCGGCGGTTGGCACAGGCTGAATCTCATTGCCAGTAGGCGTACTCACGGCGGTTATCGGCTCGGGGGCGGCAAAGTAGGGCGGCCCCGTGGCCAGCCGCAGTTGCAGTTGAAACAGGCGCCACTGCTGGCTGGCCCGGCCCACGGCCCGCGCGGCCACCACGGCCGTGCCGTTGAATTTATCGTTGGTGGCCAGGGTCGCTACCCGCCCATCGAGCCGGTTTTCGAGCTGAAACGAACCTGCCGGCCCTGCGGGCACCAGCCGCCACTGCTGTCCCAGCGCCCCCGTGAAAGCGCGCTGCACGAGCGGCGTATTGCCGGCCGGCGCGCTGGTGCTCACCTCCAGCGTCAGGCACTGGCCGCTGTGCTTGGCTTCGAGGCGGTAGTACTCGCCGCCTTCGCGGATGGGCACGATGTGCCACTGCTGGCTGGGGGCGTGGGTAAATTCCCACTGCACGGCGGGCGCGCCACCGGTGGTAGCGGCCCGCGCAATGTCGAGGCTGCGCCCGCTGCTGCGGCAAATGACGCCATACAGGGCCCGGTCGTCGGGCGAAATAGGCGTTTGCGCAGCGGCTGAAAGTGCTAGCAAACACAGGAAAAGTACTCGAATCATGCGGCAAAGGTCGGGGGCAACGGCGAAATGATGAGTTGGTGAGCACGTTACCCTTGCTCTGCGGACTCGTAAGGGCGGGCTTGCTCACCAACCTCCCAACGC
>CALMOO010000531.1:0-7610 GCA_937871705.1 uncultured Hymenobacter sp. | reverse complement strand
GTTTAAAAGCGCATCCATTTCTATTCCCTACCCCCTCTTTATGCGCAAAGGCACGCAAGTCAGCTGGAAATACGGCACCGGCACGGCCACCGGTAAAATCGAATCCGTCCATAAAGAGTCTATTACGCGCAAGCTCAAAGGCCACGACATTACCCGCAACGGCTCGGCCGACGACCCAGCGCTGGTGATTGTGCAGGACAATGGTGACAAGGTACTAAAGCTACAAAGCGAAGTAAAGACCGCAGATTAAGCGGATTTAACGGATTTCACAGATACGCTCGCCTCCGGCGAGCTGACTTTTGGGGAATGCGTTTTGCCAATGTGAAACAAAAAGAGGCTGCTTGTACAAGCAGCCTCTTTTTGTTTTTGAAGGGTATATAACAAGCAGATAGTAAAGTCAGCTCGCCGGGGGCGAGCGTATCTGCGAAATCCGTTAAATCCGCTTAATCTGCGATTTTAGCGGTTATTTACGTCGGGCTTGATGAAGGCTTCCTCGTCCATCTCGGTGGGCACCACCACGATGCCCTGCTGCAGCATGGAGTTGCGCTTGCCGTAGAGGAAATACACGATGAAGCCGAGCAGCATCCAGGCAATGGCTACTTGCAGGGTGAAGGAGTCGAGGCTGCAAATAAGGGCCGTGCACACCAGCGCGCCCATAATAGGCACGAGCGGAAAGCTGGGGGTAGAAAGCGGCGAGCGGAATGGCCGCGGCTGGTCGGGGTCGGAGCGGCGCATAATCCAGACGCCAAGGCTCACCAGCACAAAGGCCAGCAGGGTGCCAAACGAGGTGAGGTCGCCGGCCAGTGCGCCGGGCACGAAGGCCGCAAAGCTGCCCACAAACACCATCAGCATGAGGTTGGATTTGTAGGGCGTGTTGAACTTGGGGTGCAACTCGGAGAAGGCTTTGGGCATGAGGCCGTCTTTGGCCATCGAGAAAAACACGCGGCTCTGGCCCATGAGCATCACCAGGATTACGGAGGTGAAGCCGAGCAGAATGCCCACCGTCACGGCCGTAGCCAGCCAGCCGTAGCCGGGCATGTGCGCCCGGATGGCGTAGGCTACGCTAGCCTCGCCGCCCAAGGCCGGGTCGGCAAATTCGCGCCAGTTGGCGACGCCCGTCAGCACGTGGCCAAACAGGATGTAGAGCACCGTGCAAATAGCCAGCGAGCCCAAAATACCGATGGGCATGTCGCGCTTGGGGTTTTTGGCTTCCTGCGCGGCCGTGCTCACGGCGTCGAAGCCAATGAAGGCGAAGAACACGATAGCCGCGCCACCGAAGATGCCGCCGAGCCCGTGCTTATTCCAGCCCTCGTAGGTGCGGACTACTTCGCCGGCGGCGTTTTTCACCACGGCATCGGCCGGAATGAGGTAGGGCGTGTGGTTGGCAGGGTTTACAAACTGCCAGCCTACAGCAATGAACACCAGCACGATAGCGGTTTTCAAAATCACTACTACGGCGTTGAACAAGGCCGACTCTTGGGTGCCTTTTACCAGCAGCAGACTCAGCATCACGATGATAAACAGCGCCGGCAGGTTGATGAGGCCGTGCTCCGTGACGCCGTTGACAACGGCGTGCTCGAAGGGCGAGTGGCTCAAATTATACGGCATACTCGTGCCGAAGACCTGTAAGAGCTTGTTCAGGTACTCGCTCCAGGCGATGCTGACGGTGGCCGCGCCCAGCGCGTATTCCATGATGAGCGCCCAGCCGATAACCCAGGCCACAAACTCACCCATGGTGGTGTAGGCGTAGGTGTAGGCCGAGCCGGCAATCGGAATCATAGCTGCAAACTCGGCGTAGCACAAGCCGGCAAACACGCAGCCGAACGCCGCCAGGATGAAAGCCAGCGTCACGCCCGAGCCCGACGCCTGCGCCGCCGCATTGGCAGTGCGCACAAACAAACCGGCGCCAATAATAGCGCCCACGCCTAGCGCCACGAGGTTGCCGGCGCCCAGCGTGCGCTTGAGCGCGCCGTGGCCCGAGGAGTTGGCTTCGCCCAGCAATTGGGCAAGCGGTTTTTTAGCGAAAATACTAGCCATGCAGTCGGGGTTTAGAGGAACGGGGGGAGTAAATAGTTAATGATTTCTTTGCAGTAAAGTAAGGCCAGCAACTAGCCAGCGGGGCCGAAAATACGCGAAACTTCGCTACTGTGCCGCACGCCGCTTAAACAAGGCCGTAGCCCAGCCACTGGCCAGTGGCTTAAACCTCGGGCCGCATCCGGCTTCTAAGGATAAATCAACGCCGCTACTTGCTTTTTTCCCGTCAGCTTCTTCTGCCTTTTACTCATGAAAAAATCGCTCATCCTGCTGGCTGCTCTAGCGCTGACTACAGCTGCCGCCCGCGCCCAAAGCGCCCCTACCCCCCCTCCTAACGCCCAACCTACGCAGCCGAGCACAGCGCCGCTCACCGACCGCGGCCCATTGCGCTTGCCCGAGCAGCAGGCCCAGAACCAGGCCAACCTACTGGCTAGAGAGCTGGCTCTCAGTCCAGAACAGGAAACCAAGGTGCAGCAGGTGCTGACCACTCAGCGCCAGCAGATGCAAGCCACCCGCCAGCAGGCCGGCGGCAACCGCCGCGCGATGGCCCAAGCCATGCGCGCCGGCCGCGAGCAGCTCGAAACGCAACTCAAGGGCATCCTTACCACCGACCAGTTTACCAAGTACCAGCAGTTGCTGGCCCAGCGCCGCGAGCAGATACGCGAGCGCCGACCCTTGCAAGAGAACTAGGAAGCCGCCGCAAGGCCTGCACCTTGTCTATATCAAAGCCATTTCCAGCTTGGAAATGGCTTTTTCTATTTCGCAGAAAAGTTGGCCCGCTCCTTGCATTTACCCCAGCAACCGGAGCCAACGCGGCCGCGCCTCCTTGCTTTTCTCTCCTTCTTTCTGCAATTCTTCTTCCGCTTACTTAAAGTTATGAAAAAGTCTTTGTTGCTGGCGGCTGCTTTTGCCTTTGCGGCCGCCAGCCCTAGCTTCGCCCAGACGGCTGCTCCGGCCAGCTCAGCTCCTACTCAACTGCCCACGCACCGCGTGAAGCACATGAAGGCGGCCAAAACTCCCGAGCAAAGCGCTGAGCACCACACGGCTATGCTCACCAAAAACCTCAGCCTCACCGCCGACCAGCAAACTAAGGTGAAGCAGATAATGCTAGCCCAGGCCCAGGCAGCCGACGCCATCAAGGCGAAGTACCCCGACGCTACCCAGCGCCAGGCCATGCACCAGGAAATTGAGGCCAGCCGCGCCACTTATCAGGCGCAGCTACAAAGCGTGCTCACGGCCGACCAGGCCAGCAAATTTACGGCTATGCAGCAAGCACATAAGCACAAAAACAAGGGCGAACACGGCGCCCAGCCCAAGGTAAAAAGCTAAGCTTTCTTTCACACATCTGCACAAAGCCCCGGCCCGTTGGCCGGGGCTTTGTGCGTTTGGGCCGGCTGGTATGAGGCCAAAAGCAGGGGGTAGGAGCACTGACGTACGGCGGGCCCGTTGGAACATTTTTTTCGGCCGGCCGCTTATATTTGATTTGCGTACCTACCCTGGTTGCCGGCTACTCAGCAAGTTAGCTCGCCAGCAGCCTCCCTCCTCGATGCCCCTCCCCAGTAGTAGCACCCCCGCGGTGCAGATTCAGCAGTTTTATGATAAAGGCTTGGCGCACGCTTCGTACGTGGTGCGCTCGGGTCGCCAAATGGCCGTGATTGACCCCGGCCGCGACCCCCAGCCCTACTACGATTTCGCCGACGAGCACGATGTTGAAATCGTGGCCATTATCGAAACCCACCCGCACGCCGACTTCGTAAGCAGCCACCTCGAAATAGCGCGCGAAACCGACGCCACCATCTATTGCAGCAAGCTGGTAGGAGCCAAATATCCGCACCGCGGCTTCGACGACGGCGACCGCATCAAGCTCGGCACCGTGGAGCTGCACGCCATTAACACGCCCGGCCACTCGCCCGATAGCATCAGCGTGCTGCTGCTGGATGAGATGGCCCAAACCCGCGCCGTATTCACGGGCGACACGCTGTTTGTGGGCGACGTGGGCCGGCCCGACCTGCGCGAAGACGCTGCCGTGGGCGGTCACACCCGCGAGGAGCTGGCCGCCCAGCTCTACCGCAGCACCCGCCAAAAGCTCATGGCCCTACCCGGCACCACGCGCGTGTACCCGGCCCACGGGCCCGGCTCGCTCTGTGGCAAAACGACGAGCCCCGACCTTGACAGCACCATTGCCAAGGAACTAGCTACCAACTATGCCCTGCAAACCATGACAGAGCAGGAGTTTGTGCGCGTGCTGCTCGAAGACCAGCCCTTCATGCCCAAGTACTTTGCGCACGGCGTGCAGCTCAACAAGCAGGGTGCGCCCAATTTTGAGGACAGCGTGCGCGCCGTGCCGCGCCTGAGCGATGCCGCTGCCCTGGCACCAGGCGTGCTGCTGATTGACACGCGGCCATCGGCCAAGTTTCGGGCCGGCCACTTGCCCGGCGCCATCAACCTCATGGACGGCCCTAAGTTTGAAACCTGGCTGGGCTCGGTAATAGCACCTTCGGAAAAATTCTACCTGCTGGCCGACACGCAGATACAGCTCGATGCCGTTATCCGCAAGGCGGCCAAGATTGGCTACGAGGCCAACATAAAGGGTGCCTTGCTGGCTCCTACTCTGCTGCCAGCCACGAGCCCTACCCTCGACATGGACCAGGTGCGCGCGCACCCCGAGCAATTCACCATCGTGGACATTCGCAACCGCAATGAGGAGCCACAGCTCATCTTCGACGACGCTTTGTTAATTCCGCTGCCCGAACTGCGTGAGCGGGTAGGCGAAGTGCCGGCCGGCAAGCCGGTGCTGGTGCACTGCGCGGGCGGCTACCGCTCGGCTGCGGGCGCCAGCATCATCCAGAATGCCTTGCCCAATACGCCAGTGTTCGACCTTGGCGAGGCGGTGCTGGAATTTGTGCCGGTGGCATAGCCAGCCATCAACAACGGCTGTCATGCTCCAACAAGCTCAGTATGACAGCCGCTGCTAATTTCTATTAGATTAATTAGCTAACAACTCGGCGCATTGCCGGGCAATTTCCAACTCCTCGGCAGTCGGGATAACCAAGACCTTTGTCCGGGCCGACGGCAAGCCTACATCGCGCAGGCCGGGTGTGCGCTGCTGATTTTTAGCTTCGTCGAGCGCTATGCCGAAGAACTCCATATCCTGGCAAACCAGCTGGCGCACCAGCGCATCATTTTCGCCTACCCCTGCCGTGAACACCAACGCATCCAGCCCGTTCAGCACAGCCGCGTAGGCGCCAATGTACTGGCGAATGCGGTAGGCATAGAGGCTGTAAGCCAGCGCGGCGCGGGCATCGCCGGCAGCCAGGGCTGCGCTGATATCGCGCATGTCGTGGAAGCCGGTCAGGCCCAGCATGCCGCTTTCTTTATTAAGCAAGGTGCCGACTTGCTCTACTGAGTAGCCCAGCGGCCCGAGCAGGTGCAGCAGCACCGAGGGGTCGACATCGCCCGAGCGGGTGCCCATCACCAGGCCCGCGAGGGGGCTGAATCCCATGCTGGTATCTAGGGACTTGCCGCCGCGCACGGCCGCCACGCTGCTGCCATTGCCCAGGTGAATGGTGATGAGGCGCGCATCGGGCTGGCCCAGGTAGGCGGCGGCCTGCGCGGCTACGTACTGGTGGCTGGTGCCGTGAAAGCCGTATTTGCGGATGCGCTGCTCGGTATAAAGCGCTGTGGGTAGGGCGTAGCGAAAGGCCGGCTCGGGCAGCGTCTGGTGAAAAGCCGTGTCGAACACGGCCACCTGCTGCGCCTGCGGAAACACGCGCTCGGCTACTTCGATGCCTTGGTAATTGGCCGGGTTATGCAGCGGCGCCAGGCCAAACAGCCGCTGTATTTCGGCCTTCACGGCGGGCGTAATGCGTGTGGCTGCCGCGAAGGTTTCGCCGCCGTGCACCACCCGGTGCCCGACTACTGCAATTTCGGCTGGGTCCTGAATTACGCCGCCCGGCCCGGCGGTAAGTAGGCGCAGTACTTCGTGTAGGCCAGCCTCGTGGTCGGGCAGGGGTAGGGTTTGGTGGTGCTCGGTGGGTGCAGCTTCGGGCGCGAGGGCGTCGTACACCTTGTGGGTGATAACGGCTTCTGCTGAGCCTACTCGCTCGACCAGCCCGCTGCACACCGGCTGCTCGGCGGGCCAGCGAAAGAGCTGGTATTTGATGGAGCTGCTACCCGAGTTGATGACAAAGATGTTCACTTTGATGAGTTATAGAGTACGAAGGGTGAATTCCCTACCCCCCTCTGTCTTAGCGCGCTACGTTCGCCAAGATAAAGGGGGTAGGGAATTCACGCCTATTGCTGGCTCTGGATGGCCGTAATTACCACGGTGTTAAAGACATCATCAACTGTGCAGCCGCGGCTCAGGTCATTAACGGGCTTATTCAGCCCTTGCAGCACCGGGCCGATGGCCAGGGCGCCGGTTTCGCGCTGTACGGCTTTGTAGGTGTTGTTGCCGGTGTTCAGGTCGGGGAAGATGAGCACGCTGGCCTGGCCGGCCACTTCGGAGCCGGGCAGTTTTTGGCGGCCCACCAGCGGGTCGACGGCCGCGTCGTACTGGATGGGGCCGTCGACTTTGAGGTCGGGCCGGCGCTGGCGCACCAGCTCGGTGGCCTGGCGAACTTTCTCCACGTCGGCGCCCGCCCCCGACGTGCCCGACGAGTACGAAAGCATGGCAATGCGCGGCTCAATCCCAAAAGCTTGGCTGCTTTCAGCCGACGAAATAGCGATTTCAGCCAACTGCTCGGCCGTTGGGTTCGGGTTCACGGCGCAGTCGCCGAACACAGCTACGCGGTCGGGCAGGCACATAAAAAACACTGACGATACTACCGACACGCCCGGCTTGGTTTTGATGAACTGCAGCGCCGGCCGAATGGTGTGCTGCGTGGTGTGCACCGCCCCCGACACCATGCCGTCGGCGTGGCCTTTGTACACCATCATCGAGCCGAAGTACGACACGTCGCGCAGCAGGTCGCGGGCCATGTCCTGGTTCACGCCCTTGTCTTTGCGCAGCTCATAAAACGTTTCGACGTAGTCGGGGTAATAGGCCGACGTGGCCGGGTCGATAATGCGCAGGTGGCCGGCTGGCAGGTTCAGCCCCAGGCGCTTAGCCGAAGCCGCTACCTCGTTGGGGTCGCCCAAGATGGTTAAATCAACAATATCCTGGTGCAGCAGCTGCGCGGCGGCCCGCAAGATGCGGTCGTCGTTGCCCTCGGGCAGCACAATGTGGCGGCGCTGGCGCTTGGCCCACTGCAAAAGCCGGTACTGAAACATGTGCGGCGTGAGGCCCTCGGGCTGGAAGCTGACCAGCTTTTCTTCTAAGGCCCGCACCTCCACGTAACGCTCGAAGGTGCTGATGGCCAGCTGTATCTTCTTCGGGTTGTCGGGCGTGAGGCGCGAGCGAATGGCCCCTACCCGGGTGGTCGTGGCAAACGTGCCGGTATCCACAGCCAGCACGGGCACCACGCTTGGCAGCCCCTCTAGCAGGCGCATTACGGCCACGTCGGGTTCGCCACGGGCCGTGAGCACGATGCCCGCTACGCGCGGGTAGTTGGCCGACTGGTGGGCCTGCAAGGCGC
>CALMOO010000530.1 GCA_937871705.1 uncultured Hymenobacter sp. | reverse complement strand
CCCGGAAGCCGCGCTTGGGCAGCTCAGCCAATTGGTATTCCCACATAGCGTGGGTGGCTGGCCAGCCGTGCATCAGCACAATGACGGGGCCTTCGCCCAGGTCGGTGTAGTGCACCCGCAGGTCGTTGCCGGCTGTGTCGGTGCCTATTGAGATATAACCCATAAGAGAAGGAGGTAAGGGTGAACAGAAAAATGCAAGCGGGACTGAAAACACTGCCCAAATGGCTCTGCCGTGGCCTCAGCGCTACCAGCTTCAGAAACAGCACGACGTGCGCCACAAACAACTCCGGGTACTGAAACAGGGAGCCGCGGCCCGCATCCGGCTATAGAATGAGCTGGGCATTCGGGAGCTGCTATTGCAGCGTGAACGAGTTAACCGTATGAAACAACAGGTCGTTCTGACCATTGACTTACCAGCACGAGTTGCTTCATCTCTTGCAGGTAGGGGTAAGAATCCGTCGACTGAGCTTCCCACTATGCAATGGCCGCCAACTGAGCCAGCGCCAGCTGCTGGGCTACGAAGTTGCCCAGCAAAAAGCCCAGCAGGTCGATTTTCGTTAGCTCTAGTGCCGCGATGAAGTTGGCAGCCTCGGCCGTGGTTTCCCAGCGGGTCCAGGCAGCCCAGCGCAGCTTCCAGCTTGCGCGTGAAATCGTCGAAAGACCAGGCCGCCTTCACCACCTGATGGTGTACTTCAATGAGCGTGTTCATGGCTTATAAGTTGTTGAGAATGGCCGCCAATTCAGCCGGCTTCGCGAAGTAGGAACCAGGACGTGACCCATGCTCCTGTCCTGCAGCGTTTCGATGTAGCATTTGGGCACCCGGCCGAAGTTGGTGTCCGTGACCACGGCCTTAGCTGCGAAGGGCTGCAAGGGCCCGGTCCGGTGCTTGCCCACCAGTAGCTGCTAGATGTCGGCAGTCGGCGATGAAAATGGGCACGATGACTTCCAGCTTGATAGTCGCGCTCGACTTATCGGCCGAAAACGCCAGGTTGGGACCAAGCAGGCCAGGGTTGCCCAAAGACGTTGGCTGTGAAGCGTGGCGCAGCGGTCACGTTAAAGAAGCTCGAAAACAGGTAGCAGTGTCAGGAGCCCACTAGACGTGCGGCTGACGCAAGGGTAGCAGGGTCATAGGCATCACAACACCACTTCCTGCTTCTGAAAGCAAATCTTATCCCAAAACAATGGTATTATACTGACAATAATTTGTTTATTTTCTGATTTTTGTCATGAGGCGTCTTAGGACAATTGCGTATAGGACAAGACGTATATCTCCTAAATTTATGAATATAAAAAGCAGCTGCGCGGGCGCAGATGGTTTTGGCCATTAGCTCCTCCATAAGGCTCCATTACCAGAACTCGCTCAGTGTCCGGGGCAGGGGTTCGGTGGCGGTGCTCACCACAGCAACTGTATCATCACACGAAAGCTGAAAGCTGGTATTCGGACTGGTGATGTTAGCTGACCCGTACTAGTAGCGTCATGGGCCAGCCATTCTACTACAGAGGCCTCTACCCCCTGTTATGAACTTGTAAAAAGGCGGTCGGGGCTAGGACAGCTTCGTGGAAGCTGTGCTCTAGTTAACGCGCCCGGCTACCAGTGGCGCGCTTTGTCGGCCGAATGAGGCAGCTAGCACACGATATACACGCGTTTCTAGCGCTGGACGGTCGCGGGCGGGTGTCTGGGCCCGGGTGCTGGCGGTCGTGTAGCAGGGTGATGCGCTTGCATAAGCTGCTAGCCGACTCATCCACGTCCTGAAAAGCGCACATGCTGGCTCAGCCGCCGTTAGCCAAGCGTAATTATTAGATTGGTCTGGGTCAGCTTAGGCTAGTCGAGCGACTGGTCGAATGCGTAGCGCAACCTGTGGGTCGAGTCATTCGTGCGCGGGGTAAAGGCATTCGGTTGCCGCCGATTATTCAATGACAAAGGTGTCGGCTGCGCGTACATACGCGACGCGTTCTTGCCAGCGTACCCGTAGCCAAATATCTTGGTGGCCTAGCACGGGTAGTCGGTCGCCAGGTGCGGCTGTACTTAGCCAAGCCGCGCCGGCCCCAGGGCCATCCATGAGGGCCGTACCCGGCCGAGCTACTATACCAGTTGGGGTGGGTTTTAGCAAGCCCAAATAAGCCCCTGTAGCTACTAAGTAGAGGCCATAGGCCAACCAGCCAGCCCGGCCTGTACGGCCCCTGCGCAATAAGAGGCCTACTGCGAGCAGCACTGCTAAGCTAAGCAGACTTTGGAGTACGGGGTAGTAGTAGCGCTGCACCTGCACTCGTACATCTTGCTGCCAAGTGGCGGGGTAGCCTACTAGGCGCTGGCGCTGAGCAAGGGCCACAATCTGCTGCCAAGTGCTTAGCCTAGGCTGCCGAGCTAATGACATGTTCAGATAGAGTATTTCGGCGGCATAGTGCTCTTGCTGGTGTTCGGCATAGGCCAAGCGCATCAATAAGCGCACCGATACTTGCTTTTGCTGCCAAATCTGAGCTCGGTAGAGGGGTAGCACCGCCCCATACTGTCCTTGTTCGAATAGCGAGTCAGCGTGCTGCGAGTTGACGATGGGAAGCGTCACTGAATTTTTAGAAAAAACTAAAGGCCCTGCATTTACGCTCAATATGCAGAAAGGCAATAGGATAAAGTAGCTAAACAGCCTGAGAGGCCATAGAAAGACGAGTTTTTTTTGCTTCAAGGTTGTCAGATTCAAAATAGCATTGTACTTTTGCACCCACAAAAACGGTAACACACCGCGGTTGTGAAACACAAAAGTAAAGGTTCTGTAGCTCAGCTGGTAGAGCAGTACACTTTTAATGTACGGGTCCTGGGTTCGAATCCCAGCGGAGCCACGAAAGCCCCCTCAGTAGTACGCTGAGGGGGCTTTTAAATTTATGCCAACGCAAAGCCTTTTTTAGTCGCTTTTGCAACAAACAAGGGGTAGCCCTTTGCAGAGCCCTTGGTTTTTAGGTGGTTGAAGTGGCATCTAAAGCTTGTGCGCTCATCGACTCCCAATAATAGATCAGTAATCTTGATGTGGGATAGTAGCCGGACTACCTAGTTAATCAGAATCTAGGTAGCATCTGGCTCTAGGGTTTCCAGGGGCGATGTTTTCAGGCTGAGCATCGTCGGGCTGGCATCCGGCAACTCGCGGCCGTGGCTAGGCATTTAACCGTTTCCAAATGTTGCGCAAACTGCGCCATCCTCCGCTAGAGGTATTCTTTGGCGTTAGTCGCCACTATCAAGGGCGACTTGCCAGGTTGTAATAAAGCAGTCAACCGGCATCAATTTTCCTCCGAATCCTCGAACTAATCAGATATCGGCCACCCGGTGCGCTTTTTAAGTTCGGCTAGGACGCAGCGCTCGCCCTGGTGCAGTCAGCACGAGCTTTGCCACTGCTTGCTGATAAAGGCCGTAGAATCATCTGCCGGCAGCTTGCACACATCGGTGACGTTGAGACAGTGCAGCACATCAACAGCCACTAATGGATTTCGCCTGGCCGCGCTGCGCAAAGCACAAGCGTAGCCAGAAAGACGAAGGCGTAATGGCGAAAGGTGGCATAATTCTCACCCCAATGCATAAAATTGAGGCCGGCTGTGGCAGCTACCAAGCTCACTCACGCTGGCCATGAAGCATTCTAGTGCATTACAGTTTCAACCGTCGCGAATAGGTCATCGCCCATTCAATCAGGCTTCAACCAAGGCTTACCTAATACGGCCAAATAAGCGCACCTGCTGGTTGATGACTTTGCCAGAGGCTTGAAATTGCTGCTGGCTTTTGGCCCTGTTGAAGACTTAGTCAACGAGGCGGCCGTGACTCAATCATTTCGTTGAATACGGAGCCAGCCTTCCAAGTCCAGGGCTACCAGCGTGACCAGCCGCCGAAGTAGCTCGAACTGGCTAGGTCGGTGGCCATTATTTGCCTGTTCTCTCGATCAAGTTTGACCCACCGGTTTTGGTAACTCCAGTGGGTCAAGGCGCATGAACGATTTTCATCTAAATACAAGGTAGCTCCAGTCAAAACCAGATGAAGACACAGTTACAGCGTATCCTGCTGGCTAACCAGCATGCGGCCGGCTTACTAGTGCATTCCACAACCAGGGCTGGCACTACTGCGGCAATGAACGCCTACTACCCCCTGCTATCCCAATACTCACGCCTACCTACGCTCATAGAGCCATCGAGGCGAGTACCTCTGCAACGTACAAGCTAAAAGCATGTGGTCACTCCTCAAAATCAAAACCGAAGAAATTGAACAACAGTATTGTTCCGTCTGCCGCGATTTAGCTGATGCTCAGCAAAATGCAGCTGTTTATTTTGACTCTTATAATTAGGAGTACAGCCACTCTGCACTTACCTGTCAAATTTCATAAACCTTCTACTTACAACAACTTAAAAATACTATTCTAACCTGTTTCACTTGACTCGACTACATTCAATGTATTTAAGTCAAGCACATAATATTAGTTCTGAATAACTCGTCGAAACACCAGTTGATACCTATCCATAAGGTCTTAGCCATAATATAGACTCACATTTATTTACAATGGGCCCAGTTGATATTCACGCTCAAGTGTGGCTCATAGCTTAGTACTGAACAGAGTTGAAATCGAGTCTTCAGCTCTAATTGATTATAACTTACCCATAGGACAATTCTGGAGAACTAAACACAAGCTTAGCAACTTCTTCTTGATTAATTATAAGCGCTTAATAACTAATATTTTACTATCAAGCTCCACTAACTTTATCTGACAACAGAATAGATTTTATCAATTCGAATTGATGGTTTAAAAGTCGCCCTCTTCCTTACGGAAATTGGCTAACACCAATTTGTCTGTGAGGCCCGGAAGCCATTTATTTAGGAAAACTGTCAGTTTACCTTGGCTAGTAAGCACAAGAGTGCGACGGCGTTGAGCCACAGCCAATTGCAGATGATGCGCCACTTCCTCACTCGTCATCATCTTACCTTCGTCACGAGGTGTATCATTCTGGGTTTCGCCATTAGCTAATAAAGCTGTATGCCGAATATTAGAAGCTGTGAACCCTGGCGCCACGGTAAGTACATTCACACCTTGTGGTAGCAGTTCTGTACGCAAAGCCTCAAGGAAGCCATTCATAGCAAACTTTGAAGCCGAATAGCCGGTACGTCCCGGTAACCCTCTATACCCCGCAATGCTGCTAATGCCTACTATAGTACCCTTGCTAGCTAATAAATGAGGTAGGGCAGCCTTTGTCGCGTACACAGTACCAAAAAAATTGGTTTGCATGAGTTGCTCAATCACCTTCACATCAACATCAGCAAATCTGGCCCGCATGCTCAGACCAGCGTTATTAATGAGTACGTCAAGGCGTCCGAAATTACTAATTGTTTCTGCTACAGCTCGATTAGCTGCTTGAACATCACCTGCATCAGCAGCTATCGTTAGATGTTCTATACCAGCAGTAGTCAATTGAGACGCAACAGCTTGTAATTTAGTGATATCACGTCCTGTGATTACAACGCAGTACCCGACTTTACCGAACTCTATGGCACAAGCCCGGCCTATGCCTGAAGTCCCCCCTGTGATAAGAACCACTTTTGTTTGCATTAGTAACAAAGTTTTAAATATTGTAATTAGCGCTTTACTTTTTGTTTGATTGTTAACTATGCAATTTGGCAAAATTTGTTAATAAGATTTTCTATCTTTTTTAATTTCATATACTGTAATGTGGAATTATTTAATAAAAAGCTAGTAAACGAGCAAACCCCCTGCCGGGCCGCTGAGCAAAGCGGGCGGGGCAGGGGGCGTGCGGACTAAAGTTGGCGGCGACCGACTCTC
>CALMOO010000529.1 GCA_937871705.1 uncultured Hymenobacter sp. | reverse complement strand
GATATGCCCGCCTGTACCGCCTCCGGAGATGATAAATTTCATGATTTTAAGCTGTTAGCTGATGGCTATTAGCTGTTGGCTTTTTGAAGTGAAATATTGAAAAGCTTTGCCGAGAAACTAACAGCCAGTAGCCATCAGCCAACAGCTTAATCTAAGCATACTGCGCTCGCTGACTGGGAATACGAATAGTATCAGCAGGGTCGCCAGTCATGGGGCGAATCTCACGCTCGCCGCGACTCACCGATAAAATAATTCCGATACTTAAGCCGGTAAAAATCAGCGATGTACCTCCCATGCTGAGCAAAGGCAGGGGTAGGCCAGTAACGGGGCCCAGTCCCACCGCCACACCCATGTTTACCATTGCCTGTAGCACCAGACTGAAACTCAGCCCAGCGGATAATAAGCCTCCAAATGCGCCGTGGCTATTCATTACGGTTTTAAGCCCTCGATAGAGCAGCGCGAGGTACAGAAACAGCACGAATAAGCCGCCCACCATGCCATACTCCTCAATAATAATGGCATAAATAAAGTCGGAATATGGGTGCGGCATAATATTGCGCTCAGTGCTTCTGCCAGGGCCTTTGCCAGCCAGGCCGCCGGTGGCAATAGCAATGAAAGAGTGCTCAAGCTGAAAAGGCGTTTTCTTGGTGTGGTCGGTGAAATTAGTAACCCGAGAAATTACGGTTCCTAAGCGCTGGCCGGCGGCCAGGCCCGCGCCACCCAGCACCACGCCAATCACCACCATCACGAGCATCTGCCGCATCGGCACCCGGCCTATAAACATGAGCAGCAGGCAAGTAAGAAACAGCAGCAGCGCCGTCGAAGCGTTGGAAAGTACGATAAGCCCGCAGATAACGCCTACCCAGAGCATCACCGGCAGCAAGGTGCTTTTGAAATCGTGCAGGTGCTGTTGGCGGCGGCTGAGCATGCTGGCCAGGTGCGAAATCAGCGCCAGCTTGGCCAAGTCAGAAGGCTGAAACGTCTGGTTAATAACCGGGATAGTAAGCCAGCGCGAGGCACCGTTCGTTTCGCCGCCCATGAAGTACGTGAACAGCAGCAGCGGCACCGAAATCAACAGTGCATAGAGCGAAAGCCGGGAGTAATGGCGATAATCGATGCGGTGAGCCAGCCACATCAAGGCCAAACCCAACACTATCAGGCTACTGTGCTTCAGCACAATAAGCTCGGCCGAGCCTGGCCGGCCGTGCAGTTCATTGCGGTAAGCCAGCGTGCCGGTGGCCGAGTACACTACTGCGATGCTGATAAAGGAAAATATAATGACAATGGCCCACAAAATAGGGTCGCCCTTGAGGTTGCGTTGCAGCCAGGTAAAGCGGGTAGTAGCTTCCATATTTTTGATTAAGCCGTTAGTTAATTGCTGTTGGCTGTTAGCTTTATTTTCAAATTTTCAAATTAAGAAACGCGAATTGTTTTCCAGGAAAGCCCGTAGCTATCAGCTAGCAACTAGCTCCTGCACGGCAGTGGCAAATTGCTGGCCTCGGTCTTCGTAGTTTTTAAATAAATCGAAACTGGCACAGGCGGGCGAAAGCAGCACCACATCGCCGGGCGTAGCGAGTGCGGCGGCGCGGCGCACGGCATCGGCCATGCTTTGGGTTTCTTCCAGATGCGGCACGGCGTTTTCAAAGGCCGTACGCAGCTTGGCATTATCCACGCCGAGGCACACGAGCGCCTTCACTTTTTGGCGAGCCAGCTTTACCAGCGACGTGTAATCGTTGCCCTTATCGGTGCCACCTGCTATCCACACGATGCTTTTTTTGATGCCATCGAGGGCGTACCAAGCGGCTTCGACGTTGGTTGCCTTGCTATCATCAATATATTGTATATCATCTTGCTGACCCACCAATTGCAGGCGGTGGTCGGCATTGTGGAAGGTCAGCAACGCCTGCTCAATCTGATTGGGCGATGCGCCAACCACCCGCGCCGCCAGGATGGCGGCGGCCATATTCTGGCGGTTGTGCTGGCCAATGAGTGGCGAATTCTCAATGCTTACTTGGTCGGGGTGCCGGTCCTCGATAGGCAAATGCACCCGCAGCGTATTGTCGGCCTGGTAGTAGGCCGCCAAGTGGAAGTCGGGCCGGTGGTGCAGGCTAAAGGGCAGCACGTAGGACTGCATGAACGCCGTTCGCAGGAAGCGCCCGGTATTTTCATCGTCGGCGTTATAAATTAAATAATCGTCGAGCCCCAGGTTTTCCGCAATGCGCAGCTTAGCATTCGCATATTTTTCGAGCGAATACTCGTAGCGGTCGAGGTGGTCGGGCGTGATGTTGAGCAGCACCGATATCCAAGGATGAAAATCCTTGATATCATCTAGCTGAAAGCTACTGAGCTCCAACACGTAATACTCATACGCATCCTCGATTACCAACTCTGCTAAAGAGCGGCCGATATTACCGGCCAGCCCTACATTGAAGCCAGCTTCTTTGAGTAGATGGTAGGTGAGGAGGGTAGTAGTGGTTTTGCCGTTGGTGCCGGTGATAGCAATAAAACGGGCCTTGGTATGACGGCTGGCGAATTCAATTTCCGAATAAATAGGAATTTGCTTTTCGCGCAAGGCTTTAACTACCGGCGCTTTCTCCGGAATACCGGGGCTTTTAATTATCTCGTCAGCTTGCAGAATACGGTCGAGCGTATGCTGGTTTTCCTCAAACTCAATACCAGCGTTAGTTAGTTTTTCTTTGTAGGCAGGCTGAATAGGCCCCCGGTCGGACACAAATACAGCATCGCCCTTTGCTTGGGCTAGCAGCGCAGCGCCTACCCCACTCTCAGCGGCTCCGAGGATAACAATATTCATGTAGGATAAGCTTTAATTTGCCAACTCTGGGCAAGGAGTAAAAAATTAATTTTTCATGCAAGGCAGGCGCAAGCCTACCCCCTATTTAACGCAATTTTAGTGTAACCAATGTGATGACGGCCAGCATAATACCAATAATCCAGAAGCGTGACACAATTTTGGATTCGTGGTAGCCCAGCTTCTGGTAATGGTGGTGTAAGGGCGACATGCGTAGCAGGCGGCGGCCCTCACCATACTTGCGCTTGGTGTATTTAAACCAGCTTACCTGCACAATAACGGAGAGGTTCTCAATTAGGAATACGCCGCAAAGAATTGGTATTAATA
Source organism: uncultured Hymenobacter sp. (assembly GCA_937871705.1). Lineage (GTDB taxonomy): Bacteria > Bacteroidota > Bacteroidia > Cytophagales > Hymenobacteraceae > Hymenobacter. The sequence continues at coordinate 1,303 of CALMOO010000529.1, read as the reverse complement.
ATTCTTTGCGCACAATGAGGGCCAATACGGCAATGATGCCGCCTAGGGCCAGCGAGCCCGTATCGCCCATAAATACTTGAGCGGGGTAGGAATTATACCACAGAAATCCAATGCACGCGCCTACAAAGGCCGTACAGAAAATAACCAGTTCGCCGGAATCCGGAATGAACATAACGTCCAGATAGTCAGCCAGCAAGGCATTGCCACTTACAAAAGCGAAAATGGCCAGCGTGATGCCAATAATAGCCGAGGTACCCGCCGCCAATCCGTCCAGGCCATCGGTGATATTAGCCCCATTGCTGACGGCCGTAATGATGATGATAACGATGGGGATATACAGCAGGCCATACAAGCCCTTGAACATGGTGCCTGCGGTAGCAAATAAGTCGCCGTAGTTCAACTCGTTATTTTTCATGAATGGCACCGTGGTTATCATGAGGTGCACGTCGCTGAAAGCTTTGCTGGCATCGACGGCCGATAGCTGGCCGTTGGGTAGCAGGTATTCGCGCACGGTTATCTCGTTGCTGTAGAAAAGCACCCACCCTACGGTGAGGCCTAAACCAATTTGACCCAGCACTTTAAAGCGTCCACTCAGTCCTTCTTTGTTTTTGAGGAAAACCTTGATGTAATCATCCAAAAAACCAATCAGTCCGAGCCACACCGTGCTGAGCAGCATCAGAATAATGTAGATATTTCGCAGCCGGGCAAACAGCAAAACCGGCACCAGAATAGCGAGCAGAATAATGAGGCCGCCCATAGTAGGCGTACCCTTTTTCTCACTTTGACCTTGCAGGCCGAGGTCACGGATAGTCTCGCCTACCTGCTTGCGTTGCAATACTTTAATAAGGCGCCCTCCAAAAAGTTGGGCAATGAGCAGCGACGTCACCACGGCCAGCCCGGCGCGGAAAGTCGTGTACTGAAACACGCCCGTGCCAGGAATATGGTAGTGCTCGTGGAGGTAGCGAAAAAGGTAATAGAGCATGAGTTACTTCATTTAACAAGTATCATTTATCATTTAACAGGTGCTGGATAATGACTAGTCTAGCTTGCTGTTTCGTTTTAAATAAATTGTTAAATGATAAATGTTAATTATTAAATGCGCTTAGCGCGTTGCGGAGTTCTTCGCGGTCATCAAAAGGCGTTTTCACGCCTTTTATTTCTTGGTAGGTTTCGTGGCCTTTGCCGGCCACCAGCACGAGGTCGCCAGCGTGGGCCAGGCCCACGGCGGTACGAATGGCGAGGCGGCGGTCGGGCAGCGACTGCACGTGGGCATCGGCGGGGGGTAGGAGGCCAGCCTCCATCT
>CALMOO010000528.1 GCA_937871705.1 uncultured Hymenobacter sp. | reverse complement strand
ATCTGCAGGTCCTCTTTGTGCGCTGGCAGCAGGCAGCCCCACTCGCCGTCCTGCAAGCCGACTACCACGCCATGCTCGCCGCCGCCGAAGCGCACCATTGCCCTCGCTGGCTCTTAGATGTACGCCGACGCGAAGGCACCGACCCTGAACTCAGTGCCTGGGCTAGTACCCACTTCTACCCCCTAGCGGCGGCCCGCTTCGTTCCCCATCGCCTTGACTTGGCCATTCTCACGTCGTCTTATCTCTACCAGCGCTTCGCCCAGGATCCGGTGCAGCGCCTATATGTAGATTTTATGTTCGACCCCGAGCGGCCCTTTCGCATTCACGTCTTCACGGAAGAGGCCACGGCCATGGCCTGGCTCTTAGCTACTTAATGATGGCTTTCCTCTGCCTTGAGAATGCCTGGGGACGCCTTCTGGCGCACCCGGCTGGCTACGCCTAGCTCTGCTACCAGTCCGGGGCGCGGACCTTAGCCGAGGTGCCAGCCTATTTGCATCTCACAGGCCGGCTCTTGCAGCGCTAAGGGTGGCACAAGCTCCTCAGTGACCAGCGCTTGTTGCAGCCTTTCAGCGAAGCCGAACAAGCCCTGGTTGTAGAGTACTGGCAGATAGGCAGGGTGATGCAAGGCTCCGTGCTGGGAGCCGTAGTGCTCTCGCAGGATGTATTTGCCCGCTCCTCCTTCAGCCGCATTCGCCAAGAAGCGCAGGGCGTTTTGCCCTATTGCTTCTTGGCCGAGCAAGCTGCTGCCGCTGCCTAGCTTGGTCGGCAACCTTAAATTCCACGCCGAGCTTCTTCCCACCCCTACCACGTAGCAGCTTCAACTGCCTGCGTAAGATAGTCTTAGCAGCGTGGGCTTAGCAGCACCACGCAACGGAAGGAATTACCTAGGTGGTCGATATCCTATAAGGGTTGGTCGATGAAGCCCAGCCCAGCATCAGGTACCCGCGTAGCTTGCAGCGAGTAGGTGCTGCCAAGGCAAGACTTACTATTTAAGACTAGCTAGTAGAGGATAGGAGTAGGTTGAATAACAGCCGTAACCGCTGAGCACGTGGGCGCTTTTGAATACGCATTAAAGCAGGGGTACTTATGCTGACGGATAATGGGAGCACTGAACAGTAGCACGGCTGAAACACCGGCCAAGGCGGCTTCGGCCCAAGTATTTCCGCTTACCCTTTTGTGCTTATCCCGCAGTTGGGGGGGCTTAGAAGTCAACACGGCGCGCTTCGCTGACTGGATGCAGCAGCGCGGCTGGCCGGTGCAACTTCTGACGCTGCCCGACGCGCCGCTGGCGGCCCGCGCCGCCGAACTCGCCGTGCCCGTGGTCCTGCTGCGCAATCGGTGGAAAGCGGTAGACCTTGGCGCGGCCAAGCGGTTGGCGGACGTGCTGCGCACGTTTGGCACGCGCGTCCTTATCGTCACGCGCAATGGGGATTTAGGATTGGCCGTACTCTGCAAAACGGGTTGGCTGCCCAGCCTACGGCTGGTCTACCAGCAGCATATGCAACTGGGCCTCTCCAAGCGCGGGCTGCTGCATACCTTACGCTACCGCGCGCTCGATGCGTGGCTTACGCCCTTACCTGGGCTGGCCCAGCAGGTACTCGCTAAAACCCGGCTGCCGGCCCAGCGCCTGCACCTTGTGCCGCTCGGCCTGGAGCTCGCCAAGTTTGAGGACCCCGGGTGTGGCCAGGCGCAGGCGCGTGCGCAACTCGAGCTGTCCCTGCCGCCGGGTACGGTTCTACTGGGGCTGGTGGGCCGCTTTGATAGCGGCAAGGGCCAGCGCTTTGTGGTGAAAGCCTTAGCGCGTTTGCGCCAGCAGTACCCGCAGCTGCAGCTGCTCTTGGTCGGCGAATCGACGCGCAATGAGGGCAATGCCTATCAAGAGCGCGTGTTGGCGCGGGTGCGGGCCCTGGGCTTGGAGCAGGTCGTCCATGTACGCCCTTTTACCTCTTCCCCCGAGATGGCCTACCGGTCCCTAGACATTGCCCTAGTTGCCTCGACAAATGAAACCTATGGCATGGTCACGCTCGAAGCGATGGCGGCCGGCTTGCCGGTGGTCGCGGCGGCGGCCGGCGGCACCCTGGAATTAGTGGCGGATGGCCAGACCGGCCTACTCTTTCCCTTGCGGGACCAAGTGGCCTTTGGCACTGCCATTGCCCGCTTGTTGCACGCTTCCGAGTGGGCGACCCAACTCGGCCAGCAGGCGCAAGCCCATGTCCAAGCCACGTATTCGCACCAGCAGCAGTGCGCCCTAACCGAGCAGGTCTTGCACGCGCTAACCTCCTGACCGAACTGGAGCAGGTGGGGTACTCGTTGCCAACGTGACCTCCACCCGTTTAGTGGGAGGAGGTCACAACTAGTTGATACTTCAATAAAGGGTTAGTTGAAAAGCTTCTAGTAAATGCCCCTACGTGCTGGAATCGCTTACATAAAAATCGTCCACTAAGGGCCCGTGGCTGTTGCAGAACGCAGCAACGGACATGGAGCGAAGCCGCTACTGACTAAAGTAGCCCAGCAAACCACCTGTAAAGCTGCTTATTTATGTCGCTACTCTAAACACGACCCCTTTTTTAAGCGAAGCGGCGGGTTCTGCAACAGCCACGCCTCCTATTATCACGCTTACTAGAGCCTGCTGGGTCGGCTAGCGTAGAGAAAGGACCCACAGCGAGCGGTCGAGCCCCTTGCAAGTCCCTATACAAGGCTTACCTTCTGCTCTTGTGCGTCTTGCGCTCCACACAAGGCCGGGTGACCCGCTTAAGCGTGCAACGGCCAATCAGTGGTGGGCAGTTTAGTTGGGATAATGAATATTTTCGAAAACCTGGAAGAAGCCGCCCATGGTCCTAGCAGTGGGCGCGCGGGAGTCTGGCGGTAACGCGATGCGAAGGACGTAGTGGCATTCCGTTAGCGGCCTGACGGCGAGAGCGGGTGTTGCTGCTGGTGGACGTTGCCGGCTTGCCGGGCAGGAAGCGCTTATCGGTCAAGGCCCGCAGAAAGCTTTCGAGGTCGGTCTTCTCTCTTTCTGTCAATCCCAGTGGTTGGGCCAGGAAGGGGTCGCGGTTGCGGGCGTGGGGCACCACCTGGTCGGGGTCGTTGTAGTAGTCGATGACTTGGCGCAGCGTTTGAAACAGGCCGTTGTGCATGTAGGGAGGCGTCAGGGCTATATTGCGCAGGGCGCCGATTTTAAACTTGCCCAGGTCGCTGGCCTGGTGGGTAATGGCGGCGCGCCCGCTGTCGAGGAGCATCTGACCGTCGTAAAGGCCAATGTTGCGCAGTTCGGCGTTGTTGAAATCGGCGCCGAAGTGGCAGCGTGCGCAGCCGGCCTTGCCATTGAAGAGCGCAAAGCCCCGCTTCGCCGAGGCGCTCACGGCCGCCTCGTTGTCGTTGAGCCGCCAGTCGTCGAACGGCGACTCGCTGGTTTGGAGGCTGCGTTCAAACTCGGCCAAGGCGTTGGCCAGCATGCGGCCCGTTGGCGCTTCGCCAAACACGCGCTGGAAGGCGGCCCGGTACAGGGGGCTTTGGTTGAGGCGCGCCACGGCCGCGGCCACGGGCAGGTCCATTTCCAGCGGATTGGCAATGGGTACCAGGGCCTGCTCTTCCAGGGTAGCGGCTCGGCCATCCCAGAAAAAAGCGACCTGCGAGCGCATGTTCATCGCCGAGGGCGTATTGCGCCGGCCGTGGCGGCCCGCCACGCCGGCGCTCAGCACGGCGGTGTCGGCGAAGGCCAGCGACTCTTTGTGGCAGCTGGCACAGCTGATGGTGCGGTCGCCCGACAGGATGGGGTAGAAAAACAGCTGACGCCCCAGGGCCACGGCGCCGGTGGGCGCCGGGTCGGTGTAGGCCGTGCTGGCCAGCAGCACAGCCGCCCCCGCCAGCAGCAGCGCGTAGCGTCGCCTCATTTCTTGGCGAACTTCACCCGGCCTAGGGTGTAGGCATCGATGCTCAGGCGGCGCCCGCGGCAGGTGTCTTGTATAACAGCGAAGTGTACCGAATCGGTGCCGCTAAAAAAGCGGAGCGCGTAGCTGCCAGTATAGTTCAGGTCACACTGGCCATCGCTGATAGTGAACACGTCCTGCTTGACGGCGTATTTCCCGTTGGCGAAGGCCTTGCCATTCACGAAGGCATCGAAGGAGCCATTAGGCCGGAAGTTAGCCAGCAGCACGTCGCCGTTGGCAAACTTGTGCTGCCAACGACCCACCATCGGATTGGAGGGCGCAGCGAAGGCGACCGTGAGCACCAGCAGTATCAGACCGAGGCAAAGAATTTTTTTCATGGTTGGAAGGGAGAAATAAGTGGAGATGTTGTCCTAGCCTACCCCTTTGTCTTCTCACCAGCAAGACCTGGTAAAACCGAGCTGACCGGAGCGGGCAAAAGCGTTGGGCAAAGCAAGCCCCCCCGCCCCAATACATTGTTTGCCCACGTTGCGAAGGTGTTTGAAAACGTTGCACCTCCGAATGAACTCAAAAAAAGCTCCGCCCCCTAGGTCCGATACGAACTATTAAATAGCCCTTTTTAAACGAGCTTCACCGGGCGGGTAGCCGAAATGGCGGGCGAAGCTGGTCGAAAAATTGGCGGGGTTGCCGTAGCCGACCTGGTAGGCCACTTCCGCCACGGTGCCCACTTGCCCCACCAGTAGCTCATGCGCCCGGGTTAGCCGTGCCAGGCGGATGAAGTCGCCGGGGGCCTGGCCGGTGAGGGCCTTAAGCTTGCGGTGGAGCTGGGTCCGGCTCAGGGCCACCTGACTGGCGAGGGTTTCCACGTCGAAGGTTTCGTCGTCGAGGTGCTGCGCCACTGCTTGCTGCACCCTCGCCACGAAGGCCTGCTCCAGTGAGGGCAGGCCCAGGCCGACAGGCGCAACCAGGCCGCGCCGGTAGGCATCGCGCAGCAGCTGGCGCCCGCGCAACAAGCTGGCGATGGTGGCCAGCAGCTCGGCGGGGTGAAAGGGCTTGGAT
>CALMOO010000527.1 GCA_937871705.1 uncultured Hymenobacter sp. | reverse complement strand
ACGACTTTGCCGACAACCGCTTCGATTCAGTTGATTTACTAGATATTATCAAAGTAGTAGAGCAGGAAAAAGAGCAGTTTCAGCCCAATCTGATTTTTACGCATCACGGCGGCGACACCAACATCGACCACCGCCGCACCTTTGAGGCAGTGATTACGGCTTGCCGCCCGCTGCCCGGCGAACCCGAGCGCACGATTCTGGCCTGCGAAACGCCCTCCTCGACCGAGTGGCAGGCCGCGAGCTATCCGCAACCGTTCTTACCCAACTTCTTTCTCACTGTGAATGAAGAAGATGTGGCCGCCAAGCTCGCCGGCATGGAGGCTTACGAGTTTGAGAAACGGCCCTACCCCCACCCGCGCTCGCCAGAGGCCCTGCGCCTGTTGGCCCAGCGCTGGGGCGTGGTAACGGGCCAGCCGCTGGCCGAGGCGTTTATGCTGGTGCGGCACATTGGGTAATAATTTTCAGATGGTCAAGAAAACAAAAAAACGTCATGCTGAGCCTGTCGAAGCCTCTCTACCATCGCAGGCCGGCATAGTAATCCAGTGAGGCAGTAGAAATGCTTCGACAGGCTCGGCATGACGTTCTTTTTTGTTTAGTGTAAGTTACCTGCTTCCATGCTCAGCCCTACCCCCCCGCTCGTTGCCCGGCTGCGCGATATCCTCTACGTTCGCCTGAGCGACCATTTTGCCAACTTTCCGAAGGCAGTTTTGGCGGGAATTTCGCCGGCTAACCCGCTACGGCGGTTGGCGCGGGTGGCGGGCTACGCGGTGGTGCGACTGGTGGGCCATGTGTTTCAGCCTATCACTAATCCCGATAAGTTGGCGGGCTCGGTGTGGCTATATGTGGTGAGCGCTAATAATTATGAAGCCCTAAAATTCATCCAAGAGGCGCGGCCCGACGCGGTGCTCGTGGCGGGACAAGGCAAGAACATCGGGCGCTACGGGGGGGTAGTAAACCGGCTCTCGCTGCGGCGTAAAATCTTGTATTACTGGCAGTACCCAGCGGCGCTGCTAGGCTTGCACCGGCAGCTAGGCGGGCGGGCACTTCGGTTTTTTGACTTGGTTTTTTATGCCGTCGGCTACTACGAAGTGTACCGGCGGGCGCTGCGCCACTACCGGCCGCGGGCCGTAGTTTTTGCCAACGACCACAACGACGACGCCCGCGCCCTGCTGCTGGCTTGCCGCGCCGAGGGCGTGCCCACCGCCTACGTGCAGCACGCGAGCGTGAGTGCCAGCTTCCCGCCCTTGAGCTTTGACCTAAGCTTGCTTGAAGGCCAGGACGCGCTGGACAAATACCGGCTTTGTGGCCCCGTGCGCGGGCGCGTGGAACTGGTTGGGATGCCCAAGGCCGATGCTTTTCTGCACCAGCGCAATACGGCGCCGCAGGTGCGCCGCGTGGCCGTGGCCTGCAACCTGCTCGACGAGTTGCCCGCCCTGACCGAAACCTTGGCGTACCTGCTGCGCGAGCTGCCAGAATTGACATTCACGTTGCGCCCGCACCCCGGCGACCGACGCGACTTTTCGGCCCTGCGCCAGGCCCTACCCTCCTTGC
>CALMOO010000526.1 GCA_937871705.1 uncultured Hymenobacter sp. | reverse complement strand
CCCCGATGCTGTCACGTCGCTCGTTCCTGTCGACCACCGCCGCCCTGGCCCTCGGCGATGCCCTGGCAGTGTGCCTACTGGAGAGCCGCCAGTTCTCGGCCCAGGACTTTGCACGCCTGCACCCAGGGGGCACCTTGGGCAAGAAGCTATACCTCACCGTGGGCGACCTGAGCCATCAAAACCAGCGGCCGCACGTAACTCTAAGTGCGTCATTGCGAGAAGTTTTATTAGAAATTTCGGGGAAAAGGCTGGGCGCCACGGCTGTGCTTGACGAGGCTGGCCAATTGGCGGGTATTATCACCGACGGCGACCTGCGTCGCATGCTGGGCCGCGGCCATTTAGCTGATTTAGAGACGCTAACGGCGGGCGATATTCTTACCCGTCAGCCCGCTACCATCGACATAGCTGAGTTTGCCGCCGAAGCGCTAGCCCGGATGCAACTGCGCAATATTACTCAGCTTATTGTATTGGAGAAAGGAAGGTTTGCGGGGTTCATTCATTTGCATGATTTGCTCCGTGAAGGTTTAGTTTAACATAATCTTTGTAACTTCATAAATACTTGGTTCGTAAATCTATCTAATTGATTCATAAACTTAACCATTTATTATTTTGGCTATTCCCCTACTTTCCTTGCTCATCCCGGCCTACAATGAGGCCGCACGATTGGGCACCACGCTCGACCAAGTGCTCGCTTACCTAGGTACTCAATCCTACGAAAGCGAAGTACTGGTAATAGACGATGGCTCGGCGGATGGTACCGTGGCAGTAGCTGAGGAGTACTTCGCGGCGCATGCCGGCCCAACTCATGTTTCGACCCGGGTAGTAAGCTACAGCCCCAACCGGGGCAAGGGCTACGCCGTGCGGCAAGGCATGCTGGCCGCTAAGGGCGCCGTAGCGGTGTTTTCCGACGCCGACCTTTCGACGCCCATCGAGGAGTTGCCCATGCTGCTGACGCCCATCGTGACGGGCGACTGCGACGTGGTATTTGGCTCGCGCTCGCTCAACCGCAACCTTATTGGCCACCGCCAGCCTTGGCTGCGCGAGCAAAGCGGCCGGCTCTTCAACCTGGTAGTGCGGGCCAGCACCGGCATGCCTTATTCCGACACGCAGTGCGGGTTTAAAGCGTTCCGGCTTTCGGTGTGCCGCCCCCTTGTGGAAGGCGCGATGCTCGACCGCTTTGGCTTCGATGTAGAGCTGCTTTTTCTGGCGCACGAAGCCGGCCTGCGCCTGCGCGAGCAGCCTGTACGCTGGAACGACGTGGCTGGCAGCAAAGTGAGTGTGCTCACGGGCTTGCACGGCTTTAAAGAACTGTGGTCGTTGCGGCAGCAAAACCGCAAGGGCTTGTACGATGAGGCGCTGAACCAAACCCGCACGGCGGCGGCGGTGCTGTTTTCACAGCCAAGTACCAAGCACGCCAGCCCCACCCAAAAATCGAATTGGAGCCGTACGCCGTCCATCACCGTAACGGGCCTTTTAGGTTACCAATAGAATAGAAAAGATAAGTTTTTTGCAAGCCACGCTGCGCGGCCCCGGCCTTGTAGCGTGGCTTTTGTGCGTCAGGTATACAGCTGCCAGCTTCCGCATGGGTACTGAGCCAGCGTTGCGCCGGTAGCAGGGGGTAGGGCCAGGCTGCCTGCCGGGCCAGCTGCACCGTGTGCAGTAAACAGATTGAACTGATGAAGTGGTAATTTTAAGCGGGATAGCAGCCTAGATACATACATTTGTGGCTATACCTAGCATGATTTACTATGAATAGTACTTATCTCGTCGTGATGGCGGGTGGCATTGGCAGCCGCTTTTGGCCTTTTAGCCGCACTCAGCACCCCAAGCAGTTTCACGATGTGCTGGGAGTGGGGCGCTCGATGCTCCAGCTGACGGTGGACCGTTTCCGAGGCATTTGCCCGCTTGAAAACGTCTTTGTGGTTACCAATCGCGATTATGTAGAGCTGGTGCACAATCACTTGCCCGACCTGCCCATGGACCAGATTTTGGGCGAGCCCATTGGCCGCAATACGGCGCCGTGCATTGCCTACGCCAGCTACCGCATTGCCCAGCGCGACCCACAGGCCACCGTTATAGTTTCGCCGGCCGACCACGCTGTGCTGCGCGAGGAAGAGTTTCGGCGGCTTATCACCGAAGCCATTGGCGCGGCTCGCCAGCACGAAGTGCTGATAACGCTGGGCGTGCAGCCCTCGCGCCCCGACACGGGCTACGGCTACATCCAATACATGGACGATGCGGCGCATCGCCTGCCCGATTCTAGCCTCTATAAAGTAAAAACCTTTACTGAGAAGCCCAATCCTGAGCTAGCGCGCATGTTCTTGGAGAGCGGCGATTTTCTCTGGAATTCGGGCCTATTTGTGTGGCGGGTCGATACGATTATCCAAGCTTTCCACCAAGTACTCAGCGACGTAGCCGAGGTGTTTGAGGAAGGCGCGAATATGCTGGGTACGCCGCAAGAGGGCGCCTTTATCGAAGAGGCCTATGCGCGCTGCCGTAACATCAGCATCGACTACGGCGTGATGGAAAAGGCCGATAACGTGTATGTCCTACCCGCCGATATTGGCTGGAGCGACCTTGGCACCTGGGACTCGCTGCACCGCGTGGGCCAGCGCGACGCGCAAAACAACGTAGTGGATGGCGAAGTAATCCTCTACGACACGCAGGAATGCATTGTTAAAACCCCGATGGAGCGCTTGGTTGTCATCCAGGGCCTCGATGGCTACATCGTGGCCGAGCACGACAATGTGCTGCTCATCTGCCAGCGCAGCGAAGAGCAGCGCGTTAAAGAATTTGTGGCCGACGTGCGCGCTAAAAAAGGCAACGGCTATAACTAAGTGGTTTGCAAGCTTTATCGGGCTTCTCTCTTCAAAAGGCAGAGAGCCTGATGGTTTATAACGAAAGAAGGGCCGCTTGCAAGCGGCCCTTCTTTCGTTATAAACCTAGCCAGTAGATAAACTGGAGCCGACATTAACTCATACTAGGAGCCCTATTTACCCGCGGTTTTTCGCTACTTCAAATAGCATAATACCGGCCGCTACCCCCACGTTCAGGCTTTGAATCTGGCCAGCCATGGGAATGCGCAAGCGTTGGTCGCAGAGGCGCAGCAGCTCGGGCGAAATACCGTCTTCTTCCGAGCCCATAACCACGGCGATAGGGCCGCTGAGGCTGGCAGCGTCGGTGTGGCCCAAGTCGGCGTCGGCTTTTTCGGTGCAGGCGATGACGGTGAGGCCGCTGTTTTTGAGGAACTCGATGGTTTGGCGCAGGTCGGCCTCGCGGCACACGGGTAGTAGGTTGAGGGCGCCGGCCGAGGTCTTGACGGCGTCGCCGTTTATCTGGGCGGCGCCGTGGGCCGGCACTACCAGGGCCTGCACGCCCATGCACTCGGCAGTGCGGGCAATGGCGCCGAAGTTGCGCACGTCGGTTACGCGGTCGAGCAGCAGCAAGAAAGGCACTTTGCCTTCTTCAAACAAGCCGGCCAGCAAGGTGTCGAGCGGGGCAAAGTCGATGGGCGACACGAAGGCGACCGCGCCCTGGTGGTTTTTCTTGGTGAGGCCCTCCAGCTTTTCAAGCGGCACCAAGGATACCGGCACGTTGGCCTCGCGGGCCAGCGCCGAAATATCCTGGGTCATGCTGTTTTTGGTGCCGCGCAGCAGGAAAATCTTGTCCAGCGTGCGGCCCGCGTTCAGCGCTTCCAGGATGGGACGCAGACCGAAGAGCATGTCCATGCTGCGGTCGGCCGCAGGGCGGGTGGTGTGCTGCTTGTAAAAAGGTGCGGTGCCTCGGTCAGCATCCGCGGGCCGCGACCGCTGCACTTGCCGGCCCCGCTCGTCGTAAAACGGACGCTGCGGGCGAGCTCGGTTGGCGCCGTCGTTGTCGCCGGGGCGGCGCTCATCGCGGGGGGGGGTAGGGCGCTCGCTGCGGCGCTCCGGGCGTGACTCGGAAGGGCGGCCTTCGCCGGCGCTGTCGCGAAAGCGGCGCGGCACGTAATCATCGTCAAATCCGCCGGTTAGCGGACGGTCAGGGTCTTTCTCCATCGTTCTACGGCGGCATACCAGAGCATTTGGTACTCGGGGCGGCGCACCAGTTCGTAGTTATCAGGAGCTAAGGTACTAGGGCGCGGGCGGAAGGTAAACGATACGTCCTTGCCGCTTTGCCCAGCGGCTTCATAAACCCAGCGCTCCTCACCCGTGGGCAGGCGGCGCACCGTGAGGGGCGGGCCCAGCACCACGTAGAGCAAGCCGCGGTCGGTGAGCCAGCCGGCTTTGTGCCCACTAAAAAGCTCATTAGCAGTAGTAACCAGACCATAATAGCGCCGAATAAGATCGCGGCCCCGCGCCTGGTCTTCGCCCGCCGCTTTCAGCCAAAACTGGTCCACAGCCCGCTTGGGGTTGGGTGCTTGCCGCAGCTGCTGGCGCTCGGCGGCCGTAGTCAGGTAGAGCAGCGGGTCGATGAGCTCGGGCGCAGTTACCTGGCCCGGAAAGTCGGGGGGCACCACCAGCAGCGGCACCGTGCGCACCGGCTCACCGCCCTGGCCTCCCCCCCGCAACGCGTATAAGCCCGGCGGGGTGGGGCGCACCAGCGGGCCCGCCGCTACCGGCGCGGCCGACGAGTCGAGCACGCCCAGCGTGCGTGGCGCGGCGGGCTGCTTGCGTAGGTCGGCGAAGGGGGGTAGGGCCGCTGCGCCGGTAGCAAAGCGCCGCCAGCGCACCGATTGCCCTGCCCCGAAGCTGGCCACTACCACCGACTCGCCCACCCGCAGGTAAGGCCGCGTC
>CALMOO010000525.1:11625-13545 GCA_937871705.1 uncultured Hymenobacter sp. | reverse complement strand
CTTCATAAGGTCACCGAAGGCTTCGCCCTTTTTATCGTCTTTTTTGAGGAACAAGCGGCCTTTTTCGACCGTCACATCTTCGGGCTTGGCCTTGTAGAGCGGCTATTTCTTGTCGGCCACAGCTAGCTTGATGAGCTTCTGCCACACATCTTGCGCGGCCAGGAAAACCGACGACGACACGGTGCCCGCCGCAATTGAGCCACCCGAATTGGGAGCCGTGGGTAAATTAGTGTCGCCCAGCTCGAAGCGCACCTTTTCGACGGGCAAGCCCAGCGAATCGGCGGCTACCTGCGTCATCACGGTGTAGGTGCCAGTGCCGAGGTCGGTAGCGCCCGACTGCACCACGGCGTGGCCGTCGGCGTAGAGGCGGGCGCGGGCCGTGCCCTGCGAGTTGTGCACCGGGTAGCTAGCCGAGGCCATGCCCATGCCCACGAGGTAGTGCCCGTCGCGGGTGGCGCCGGCTTTGGGGTTGCGCTTGCTCCAGCCAAATAGCTCGGCGCCACGGGCGTAGCACTGTTTCAGGCTCTTGCTCGACCATTGCTGGCCGGAGCTGTAATCGTGGTCGGCGTAGTTGCGCAGCCTGATTTCGATGGGGTCTACCCCCAGGCGGGCGGCCAGGTCGTCCATGGCACACTCCAGGGCGAAGGAACCCGGCGCTTCGCCCGGCGCCCGCATAAACGTGGACGTCATTACGTTGGCCCGCGCCATTTCGTAGCTCGCCTCAAATGTCGGGCTGGCGTAGAGCAGGTCGATAATCTTGGAGTTCGACTCGGCGTAGTTGTCCCAGGGCGAGGTCGTCGAAACCTTGGTGTGAATCAACGAAGTGAGCTTGCCATTGGCCGTGGCGCCGAGCTGCACGGTCTGGCTCTGGTCTTCGCGGTGGCCCATGCTGGTAAACATCTGCTTGCGCGTGAGCATCAGTTTCACCGGCCGGCCCACGGCCTTGGCCGCCTGCACCGTAAGCACGGTGTGCGGCCAGCACGAGCCTTTGCAGCCGAAGCCACCGCCCAAGTACTTGGTTATCACGCGCACCTGCTCGCGGGGCATACCCAGCATGGCCACCAGCGTCGACTGCGTGCGCGTGACGCCCTGCGTCGATTCGTACACCGTCAGGCGGTCGGGCGCCTCCCAGTGGGCCGTAGTCGAGCCCGGCTCCATCGGGTTGTGGTTATACACCGGGTGGTTGTAGGTGGTAGTCATCTGGATGGGCGCACTGGCGAAGGCTCCTTTGGCATCGCCGCGCCGGGTGTGGCCATCTTCTTTGCCATCCTGCACCTTAGCCGGGTTGAATAGCTGGGCGCGCGGGTCATGGTAGTTGGCAATGGGCGCCTCCTGCTCGGTATAAGTCACTTTGAGCAGGGTAGCCGCGTACATGGCGTGGTCGAGCGTGTCGGCCACCACCATGGCAATGGGTTGGTTTGAGTAGAAAATCTGGTCGCTTGTCAGGGGCATAAAGCCCATGGGCGCGCCGGTGTCTTTTTTGCCCTTCGCGTCGTTGGGCGTTTTGGCCAGCTTGGGCAGGTTTTGGTGCGTGAGTACCGCCAGCACGCCCGGCTCGCGCATGGCCGCCGTTACGTCGATATTCTGGATGCGGCCTTTTGCTATGGTGCTGGTAGCCAGCACGCCATAAGTAACGCCGGGCAACGGGAACTCGGCCGAATATTTGGCTTTGCCGGTTACTTTTTCGCGGCCCTCTACGCGAACAAGGGGCTTGCCAACCACGCCACCAGGCTGGTTGAAAAATTGGGGTTCGGAAGACATAAGTAAGTGTGCCAGCCCCACCCCCTACCCCTCCCCTGCGGGGAGAGGAGCCAGGACAGCGTAAAAGCCAGCATTATTTTTTAAAAGATACTACCCTTGTTTCTAGCTTATTGGCTCTGCATAATCCCGCATTCGGCAGGCTATGCCAAGCCCCTACCC
>CALMOO010000525.1:11225-11615 GCA_937871705.1 uncultured Hymenobacter sp. | reverse complement strand
GCAAAGCCCGCACGATGGTGCGCGGCGCCAGCTCCAGCTTAAATTTATTCTTATCACGGGGCGAGGCATCGCGCACGGCTAGTGCCGCGGCGGCGCGGAAAGTAGCTTCGGTAGCAGGCTGGCCAACCAGGGCTTTTTCCACGGCCGTTGTGCGCCAGGGCACGGTCCCTACCCCCCCTAGCGCCACGCGTGCCGAGCGAATGGTGCCACCCTGCACGTCGAGGCCCACGGCAGCCGACACCAGCGCGTAGGCGTACGAGGCGCGGTCGCGCACCTTGAGGTAGTGCGAGCGGCGGGCGTGCGCAGCAGCCGGCACGGTAATCGCCGTAATTATTTCGCCGGGCTGCAAATGGTTTTCGATGTGCGGCGTGCTGCCGGGCAGCTTGTAGA
>CALMOO010000525.1:2142-11215 GCA_937871705.1 uncultured Hymenobacter sp. | reverse complement strand
GCGTTTTCGAGGCTCAGCGTGGCTTCGAGCGCCACGAGCGCCACGGCCAAGTCGGAGGCGTGGGTAGCAATGCAAGCCGGGCTATTCCCTAGGATGGCGAGCGTGCGGTTGTCGCCATCTTGGGCGGGGCAGCCCGAGCCGGGCACGCGCTTGTTGCACGGAAAAGCTGTATCGCGGAAGTAGCCGCAGCGCGTGCGCTGCAGCAGGTTGCCGCCCATACTGGCCATATTGCGCAGCTGCGGCGAGGCCGAAGCCAGCAACGACTGCGAGATAACTGGGTAGTTCTGCACCACCAGCGGGTGCTCGCCCACATCGCTCATGCGCTCCAGCGCGCCAATGCGCAGGCCGGCAGCCGAGTTGTCGATGCCCAACAGCGAGAGCTTATTTATATCAATCAGCAGCGAGTGCTCCTCGATGTTCGACTTCATCAAGTCGATGAGCGAAGTGCCACCGCAGATGAACGCAGCCTGCTTTTCGGCCTGAGCAGTAGTCGCGGCTTCCTTGGTAGAAGCTGCTTGAGTATATGAGAAGTTATTCATTTTTAGAAGGCAAAAGAGCGAGAAGAAAACGGATACGGCAGTAGCAGAAGGCCCGAAGCAGCAGTGAGCCAGCTTCTTTGCTTCGGCCTACCCTATCCTTTTGCCTGCCCGGCCACGTCGCGCACGGCGGCCACAATGTTGGGGTAGGCGCCGCAGCGGCACAGGTTGCCGCTCATCCACTCGCGCACCGAGTCGTCGGTGCCAGCGTGGCCTTCTTTCACGCAGGCCACGCCCGACATGATTTGGCCCGGCGTGCAATAGCCGCACTGGAAGCCGTCGTGCTTCAGGAAAGCTTCCTGCATGGGGTGCAGCTCTTCGCCTTTGGCCAGTCCTTCAATCGTCGTAATCTGTTTGCCCTGCGTCATCACGGCCAGCGTTAGGCACGCGTTGACGCGGCGGCCGTCGATGTGCACCGTGCAGGCCCCGCACTGGCCGTGGTCGCAGCCTTTTTTGGTGCCCGTCAGGTCGAGGTTTTCACGCAGGGCATCGAGCAGGGTGGTGCGGGGCTCGATGCGCAGGCTGTGCGCCTGGCCGTTGATGTTCAAGCTAACGTTGGTCGGGCCCGATACCACGGGGCTGGGCGGCGCCAGCTTATCAGCCAAGGCCTCGGCCTTGCTGGCAATGGGTGGGGCCAGCGCTACCCCCAGCAAACCGCCCGTTTGCTTAAGAAAAGAACGGCGCGAAGGGCCCGAAGCCGGAGTCTCAGAGTTAGTAGATTGTTCGGGGGGTAGCATATAAAAAGCACTAGTAAATACTGCTTTTATTCTACGAGAAAGCCGGTCTTACTGTTTTAATTCCAATCTGGCAGTTTGCCCCGATAAAGTGCTTTTATACTTCTATCACCAACGCGAACCTTGCCTCTAACATACCTGCCTTACCCCCTTCTTACCTGCCGTAGTGCGGGTAATAAAGTCTTCTTAATTCAGAACTCATTGAATTGGCTAAACTCAGAAGCAGGATTTCTTACTCATCTAATTGAAGAATGTAATTTTTCCCAGTAAAAATTCTACTTCTAAAGCGTTATTGTTAGTGCTATTATTCTGCTAAAATCCGCTTTTATTATATAACTTAACTCTAACAGGACGCAATTTGACTTTAATAATCAAATTCCACTTTATTTAGGATTCGCTTAAATAGCGAAGATATCTTTGCCGACTTTTCATTCCACTTTATTACTGCATGAAGCACCTTTTTACTCTTCTACTGAGCGGCCTAGCCCTCCAAGCAAGTGCCCAAACCGCCCCTGCCTGGACTTCAGCCGTGAGCTTACCCCTTAGTCCAGCTTTTACCGTTGCACCTTCTTTTGCCACCGATGCGGCGGGCAATACATACGTTGCGGGCAGCTTTGCACAAAGCGTAACATTAGCCCCGGGAACGGTGCTCACGAGCCAGACCTTCGTTAACATACCGACTCAGGATGGCGTAGTGGCCAAATACAGCCCGACGGGCAGCCTGCTATGGTATCGCCAACTGAGCGGCCCGCTCAACGAGTCTTTTCAGAAAGTAATCGTTGATGCCAGCGGCAAAGTAATGCTGATGGGTGTGGCTACCGACGACACGCAGTTCGGCACTACCACCTTCAGCACTAGCGCATTTGGGCCAGTATTGGTGCTGGCTCAGCTCGATGCGCAAGGGCAGGTGCAGTACGTGCGGGAGGTAGGCAGCGGCTCGCTCCTGGTACCCGCCAGCTTGGCTAGCGACGCGGCCGGCAACTACTATCTCAGCGGCAGCTTCGGCTCGGATGCCACGTTTGGCAGCATTTCGCTCACTACCCCCACTTCTAGTACCTCGTATGGCTACGACCAGTTTGTGGTGAAGGTGTCGGCGGCGGGCACAGTGCAGTGGGCGCAGCAGGGCTGCCGTGTGTTTCCGGAAGCAGCTACGTCTACAGCTAGCGCATTCAGCCACTTGGTGGCCGAGCCAGGCGGCAGCGTGTATTTCGTCTGGACCTGCCCACCCACGGCGGGCGGCTTCGGGAGTCTGGCTCTGCCGGCCGGCAATGGTGATTACGATGGGTTGGTTGTGAAATTCGACACCCAAGGCACGCCGCTGTGGGCCAAGCGAGTAGGTGGCACGGGCGCCGACCTGCCGACCTACGCCGGCCTCGATACTAGTGGCCGCTTGGTAGTGCCGGGGATAGCCGCGCCCGCAGGCTCGCTGACTAACCCCGCCACTGCTACCGCCATCAGTGCCACCACCGGCTTTGTGGCGGTGCTTGAGCCCACGGCCGGGGCGCTCGCATGGTCGCGCGAGCTGCAAGCCACGCGGGCGGGCGGCTACCGGAGCGTAGCCGCCGACGCAGCGGGCAACATCTACCTGGCTGGTCACTTTAGCGGGCAGGGCTCGGTGCCCGGCAAAAACCTGACGGGCGCTGGCGGCTTAGACGCCTTAGTGGTCAGCTATTCAGCTGATGGCACCCTGCGCTGGACGCAGCAAAGTGCCGGCACCGGCGATGAAATCCCCGTAACCATCGCGCTCGATGCCGCCGGCCACCCGGTGGTGCAGGGCATTTTAACTAACAATGGATTGTTTGGGAGCACTGCGCTTTCTTCCTCGGCTACTACTACCGGCACCGGTACACCCTTCGTAGCGTATATGGGCAACGTCGTTACGGCAACCCGCGCTGAGCAGGCCACTGCACTATCCCTCTATCCCAACCCCGCCGCCGCGACCGCCGCTGTTCAACTGCCCACGCTGCCAGCCGGCACCCAGCTCACTCTTATCGACGGCCAGGGCCGTGTAGCCCGCCGCGAGGCTGCTGGGGCCACGCTCCCAATGGCGGGCTTAGCTCCTGGCCTCTACGTGGTGCAGGCTACCGCGCCTAGTGGTGCGCGGTGGGCCAGTCGCCTCACGGTGCAGTAGCCTCGGGGCTCAATCATAAAAAAAGCGCCAGCCGATACTCGGCTGGCGCTTTTTGTTGGGGTAGGAAACTAGTTTCTTACTTGCCACCCGTTGGGTTCGGCTTTTTCTCGCGCTGCTGCATGGGCGAGGCGGGCGCGGGCTGGCTGGTAGTGCCAGGCGTAGCCGGGGCAGTGGCCGTGCCGGCCTGCTGCATGGGGTTCTTGGGCTGGTTGGCGTTGTTGCCGGCGAGGCCCTGCTGAAACAACTCGAAGCGGGTAGGGGCCGCCTGGCGTGGGAAGGCGTTGTTACTCAGGTCCGTATCTGCCGTTTGCTGGTAAGGGTCGATTACGAACGATACCACATTTTTGGGCGTGATGATGATTTTGCTGACCTGCTCGTTGTTTTTGCGCCAGATTTCGGCCGGAATAGTCGTTAGCTCCTGCGAGCCATCGTCGTAGGTCATCTGAATAATGACGGGCATTACGAGGCCGCCCACGTTGTGCAGGGCCAGCTCGTAGAAGTTGAGGTTGCCGTTTAGGCGCTGCTGCTGCTGGGGCGTGAGGGTACTCAGGTACTGGAAGTAGCGCTGTTTGTCGGCCTCGGTCACGGCCAGCGGGTCATAGTTGTTGTAGAAGTCCTTGAGGTCGGGCTTCTCGTCTACTGCGGTGGTTTTGAGGTCAGTAGCGTTTCGCTGAGCCGAGATGCTAGGCACCTGGGCCTGGCGCTCGTTCTGGAGGCGCGTGCTTTCGAGGCCGGGGTTCTTGGTGTTGGGCTTGTACGATTTCACCGCGTCGAGGCTGATGTCGCAGCGGTCGGTGGTGTAGAACCAGCCGCGCCAGAACCAGTCGAGGTCTACCGCCGAAGCGTCTTCCATGGTGCGGAAGAAGTCGGCGGGCTCGGGGTGTTTGTAGGCCCAGCGAGTAGCGTAAGTTTTGAACGCGTAGTCAAACAGCTCGCGGCCCATTACCGTCTCGCGCAAGATGTTAAGCGCCGTAGCCGGCTTGCCGTAGGCGTTGTTGCCGAACTGCAATACCGACTCCGAGTTAGTCATAATCGGCGTTTGCAGGCTCTTGTCGGTGCGCATGTAGTCCACCATGTTGCGCGGCTCGCCGCGGCGGCTGGGGTAGTTGCGCTCCCATTCCTGCTCGGTCAGGTACTGGCAGAAGGTGTTCAGGCCCTCATCCATCCAGGTCCACTGGCGCTCGTCGGAGTTCACAATCATCGGGAAGAAGTTGTGGCCCACTTCGTGGATAATCACCGAAATCATCCCGTATTTCCGGTCTGCTGAGTAGGTGCCGTCCTTCTCGGGGCGGCCGCCGTTGAAGCAAATCATCGGGTACTCCATGCCGCCCACTGGCCCGTGCACCGAGATGGCGACGGGGTAGGCGTAGGGAATGGTGAACTTCGAATACGTCTTGATGGTGTGGGCTACCACCTCCGTCGAGTACTTGCCCCACAGCGGGTTACCTTCCTTGGGGTAGTAGCTCATGCACAGCACCGGCTTGCCGCTCTGGGTAATTTGCATGGCATCCCAGATGAACTTGCGCGACGAGCACCAGGCAAAGTCCCGCACGTTCTTGGCCGCAAACGTCCAGGTTTTGGTGCCGTTGGCGTGGCTGCCTTCATTCTTGGTAGCTTCCTCCTGGCTCACGATGAGCACCGGCTTCTTAGCGCCTTTGGCTTGGGCCAGGCGCTTAATTTGGGTAGCCGACAGCACCTGCGCAGCATTTTGCAGCGAGCCCGTGGCGCCCACCACGTGGTCGGCCGGCGCGGTGATGCTTACGCGGTAGTCGCCGAAAGGCAGCGTAAACTCGCCGTTACCCAGAAACTGCTTGTTCTGCCAGCCCGTCGCGTCAGAATACACTGCCATGCGGGGGTAGAACTGCGCGATTTCGTAGAGGTAGTTCTTGTCCTCCGGGAAATACTCGTAGCCACTGCGCTCGCTTATTTTGAGCTGGTCATTGATGTTGTAGCTCCACTTCACGCCAAACGACACGGCTTGGTGCGGCCGCAGGGGGGTAGGCAAATCTACCCGCATCATGGTGTGGTTGATGGTGTGCTTCAGCTCCTTACCACTGGCATCAGTCACGGCCGCAATCTTGTAGCCGCCATCAAATTCAGCTACTGATAGCTGGTTATCGACGTCCTGAAAACCCAGGCGCCCGGCCGTAATCTGCCCGACTTGGGTAGCCGCTGTGATGGAATTTTTGGCCAGAATATTCTGGTCGAGCTGCACCCACAGGTAGGTGAGCACATCGGGCGACAGGTTGGTATAAGTAATTGTCTCCGAGCCCGTGATGGCTTGCTTCTGGTCATCGAGGCTGACCTTGATGTTGTAGTCGGCGCGCTGCTGCCAGTACTGCGGGCCGGGCGCGCCGCTGGCGGTGCGGTACGAGTTGGGGGTAGGCAGCATGGTTTCGAGCTGCGCAAATTTATCGGTGCCGGAGTTGGTGGTTTGGGCCCGCAACGCGGTGGGCGCCAGCCCCAGTGCCAGGCAGCCAGCCAGGAGTAGAGAACGCATAAAGGAGGGAGAAGTAATTACAAAACGAACGGCTAAGGTCGGCGAATTTACAACTTGGTTGCTACGATAGGAACCTAGCCGGAAAATACGGCGGCAATTTTCTTGAATAAATACTACCTGCCTGCTCCCTACCCCCTACTTTGCCAGCAGCTGCACCAGCAGTAGCAGCGACACGCCCAGCGCGGCGCCGCTCGTGGTCAGCACCCAGTCGCGGCGGGCCGCCCCAAAGCCGCGCAGCACCACAAAGCCCAGCAGCAGAATAATGCCGACCACCAACAGTTGCCCTAGCTCTACCCCCAAATTAAAGGACAGCAGCTCCGTAACGGGCCGGCTGTTTTCGCCGAGCAGCGAGCGTAGGTAGTTGGAAAAGCCCAACCCGTGAATCAGTCCAAAAGCCAAGGCTAATGCATTGGGCAGCGCCCACAGCACCGACGTAGGCCGCCGCGGCAGGCGGCTATCAGCCCCCCCAACCCGGCCCATATTGAGCAGGGCAGTGAGCATAATCGTCACCGGAATGAGCGCCTCCACCACGGGCACATTCACCCCTACCCCCCCCAGCGTAGCCAAGGCCAACGTGAGCGAGTGGCCCACCGTGAAGCTCGTGACCAGCGCCACCACGCGCCGCCAATCGGCCAAGGCGTAGGGCGCGCACAGCGCCAGCAAAAACGTGAGGTGGTCGGTGGCCTGCCAGCTCCAGATGTGCCAGAAGCCGAGCTGCAAGTAGGTCGTGAATACAGACATCGGCCGCAAAGGTCGCAGGCAGCGCTGAATTGGCTGGTAGCCACGAAAAAGGACCAGCTGCAAAGCAGCCAGCCCTTTTAAAGTGAGGCAACCCCGAGGATGGGATAGGCTCACCACCGTGACGTATCTGCGTCCAAACCGACGCGTTAACTATCTCTATAGTGCTGTAAGAAAAGCAAAAAAAGGGTGGGAATGGGCTTCAATATTACGCTCGCCAACAGGCTAATTCCGCTGATTATTGGTGCTTTATTTATGCAAACGTTGCCGGCAACGTTTACGGACTATCTATTCTTGGTTTGGGCATAAAACCCGCATATTCACCCAGCATGAGTGCTTTCATTGAGCACCTTATATTCGCGCCGCTTTATTATTCATTTCATTTTCATGATTAAAAAATTACTGTTAGTAGGCGCATTTAGCTTGAGTGCTGCCACCGCCATGGCGCAAGACCCCATTTACAACCTGCCGTCGCAGCAACTGAAACAACGGCTGCGCAACCAGTACCTCAGCAACGATACTGCGCAGGCTATTATCACGCTTTACAGCCGCCGCCAGTTGGGCGGGGCGAGCTGGGTACTCAGCGGCATGCTGTCGGCCTTGCGCATGAGCATAGGTAGCAGCACCAGTTCCAACTACGGCGGCTATCAGGTGCAGGAAACTACTAGCGGCAACGTCGGAGCTGCTTTTCTGATTGCTACCCCCATCATGGCATACGGTGTCGGCAAGGAGCTACACTTTAGCAACGGCAACCTCGAAAAAGTGCTGACCGCCTACGGGGCGGGCCAGCCCCTACCCCACTCGCTACGGCGCAAGCTCAAGCGCCGCTTCTTTACCCAGCCAATCATCGAATACAAAACCGTAAAAGCTACGCCTGCTCGTTAAGCAGCACTAGTTGAGTATGCTACGATACATTTACCTACTGGCTACCTTATTGCTACTAAGCGCATCGCTCCGCGCGCAGCCTGCTCCCGCGGCCCCTGCCGGCAAGCCTTCGGCAGCGGCGCCTGCCGACTCTGGCGCCGTGCTGCTGTTCAATGGCTGGTACCTGCCTCACTACAAGGCCACTGCCACTAGCGGGGCCGATTCGACTGGCGCCCTGCTCTCGCTGTTTCGCAAGCGGCGGTATGCGGGCTGCCTCTACGCTATTCCGTTTATGGTGGGCATATGCCTAGCGCTGCCTATCTCTACCACCGACAGCTATGGCCAACAGCACGTGGCTAGCGAGGCCATTTCGCCGCCGCTGGGCAGTGCCGTGCTGGTCGCTACGGTGGTTGGCTTCGTTATGCACGCTACCAAGTTTAATAAAGGTCACTTGGTAGCTGTTGATAAGGCTTATGCGGCGGGCAAGCCGATTCCAGCTCAGTATCGCCAGTTGCTCAGTGAGCGGCACTTTGCCGAAGCCGCTTATTTGCGCGAAGCTCTTTCGCAGCAAATGGCCCGTGAGCAACAGCACGCCTCGGCTGCCAAGTAGAACTGCCCGGTCTCATCATTTACCAGAAAGCCCCGCCAGCAGGTTGCTGGCGGGGCTTTCTGCTTTTAGAAATCGCCGATACTGGATGTTGGGTTTTACATATGTTTTATCATATATTTATAGGTACATGAGTGCCGTGCATACGCCTACGCTCATTCCCTACCACTCCTGATAAATCCCTTTGTCCCTGAAGCAGCCTAGATAAGACAACCTACTTCCGCCGCCGCGCTAAGCAGCTTGCAGATAATAAGCTTAGAAAGCATCCTTCTGTGTTCATACGTCGGGCCGCGACGCAGCTTAATCAGGGCTTGAAAGTGCTATCCGGTAACTCCTCGTTTCACTCCTTACTCTTTTGTTTCATGGAAACCGCGCTCGTACAAATTCGCGAACAGCAGAAACAGACTTGGGACACGTTTTCTCCCGGTTGGAAGAAATGGGATGTCTGGACTATGAACTTTCTCCGCCCGATGGGGGAGGAGATTGTCCATATGCTCCACATCCAAGAAACGGATGAGGTACTAGACGTAGCCACCGGCACTGGCGAGCCTGGCCTTACCATCGCTCGCCTGGCCAAGCAGGGCCACGTTACCGGCTTCGACCTTTCGGAAGGCATGCTAGCCGTGGCCCGCGAAAATGCCGGAAAGCAAGGCATTGCCAACTACGAAACCGTAGCCGGCGACGTCTGCGAACTGCCCTTCCCCGACCAGCACTTCGACGCCATCAGCTGCCGCATGGGCTTCATGTTCTTTCCCGACATGCAACTGGCAGCCCAGGAAATGTACCGGGTGCTGAAACCCGGCGGTCGGCTAGCCACCAGCGTGTGGGCGTCGCCACACCAAAACCCTTGGATAACCACCATGATGGGTACCATCGCGGCGCACATGACCCTACCCCCTCCGGCGCCTCTAGCCCCGGGCATGTTTCGCTGCGCGCAGCCCGGTATGCTGGCTGGCCTGCTGC
>CALMOO010000525.1:0-2132 GCA_937871705.1 uncultured Hymenobacter sp. | reverse complement strand
GGTTTCCACAACCTCCAGGAAAAAGTAGTAGCGAGTGCTCTCGATTTCACTACCCCGGAAGAGTATTGGCAGAACATGATGGAAGTCGCCGCGCCCGTAGTCGCTGCCATGCGCCAGGCCGACGAGGCTACGCGGTCAGCCATCAAAACGGCGCTGTTTGCAACCTTGGAACAGAAAGTAGTGGCTGGGAAAATTCACCTGCCTTTTGCTTCCCTGGTGCTTTCGGCGGTGAGAGGCTAGCTATTTATTCTCAGCGAGTGTCCACTAAACTTAGCTTACACTATTTGTAAGCCTCTAGATAGCAGATAAGTAACGAAAGTAAAAAGCCCCGCCAGCAACTTGCTAGCGGGGCTTTTTACTTTAAACCAACTTTATTACACCGTCGGCAACTCCACGTTTTCGAAGTGCACGGCGCCGTCTTCCAGCACGGCTTCTACTACGGCGTCCTTGCTGACTTTGCCGGAGAGAATCTCCTTGCTCAGCTCGTTGAGGATGACGCGCTGAATAACGCGCTTGAGCGGACGGGCGCCGAACTGCGGGTCGAAGCCCTGCTCGCCGAGGTAGTCGAGTACTTCGTCGGTGGCTTCGAGGGCGATGCCGGCCTCGTGCAGGCGCTGCTGAATCTGCTTGAACTGGATGTCCACGATGCGGCGGATTTCCTTGCGCTTGAGGGGCTGGAACATCACTATTTCATCGATGCGGTTCAGGAACTCGGGGCGCATGTGCTGCTTGAGGCGCTCTACTACCTCGTCGCGGGTGCGGTCGACTACTTCCTCGTGGTTGTACTCATTCAACTCCTTGAAATTGCGCTGAATGATGTCGGCCCCCGTGTTCGAGGTCATGATGATGATGGTGTTCTTGAAGTTCGCCACCCGGCCTTTGTTGTCGGTGAGGCGGCCATCGTCGAGCACTTGCAGCAAGATATTGAACACGTCGGGGTGCGCTTTCTCAATCTCGTCGAGCAGGATTACCGAGTACGGCTTGCGGCGCACGGCCTCCGTGAGCTGGCCGCCTTCGTCGTAGCCCACGTAGCCGGGAGGCGCGCCGATGAGGCGCGAGGTGGCGTGGCGCTCCTGGTACTCGCTCATGTCGATGCGCACCATGGCGTTTTCGTCGTTGAACAGGTACTCGGCCAAGGCCTTGGCTAGCTCGGTTTTCCCTACCCCCGTCGTGCCGAGGAAGATAAACGAACCGATGGGGCGCTTGGGGTCTTGCAGGCCGGCACGCGAGCGGCGCACGGCATCGGAGATGGCGGCGATGGCTTCGCTCTGGCCGGCTACGCGCTTGCCTAGCTCGGCTTCGAGGTTGAGCAGCTTGTCGCGGTCCGATTGCAGCATTTTGCTTACCGGAATGCCGGTCCACTTGGCTACTACCTCGGCGATGTCTTCGCTGGTCACGACTTCTTGCAGCATGCCGCCGCCGTCTTTGTTGGCGTTGGCTTCTTCCTGCAAGGTTTTCAGGCGCTGTTCGGCTTCCTGAATTTTGCCGTAGCGCAGCTCGGCTACCCGGCCGTAGTCGCCCTGGCGCTCGGCTTGCTCGGCTTCGGTCTTGAAGCGCTCGATGTTCTCCTTCTCGGTCTGGATGTTGGTCAGGACGGATTTCTCGCCTTCCCAACGGGCTTTCAGCTCGTCGCGCTGGCTGCCTAGCTCGGCTAGCTCCTTGCTCAGCACGGCCTCGCGGTCGTGGTTTTCTTCGCGCCGGATGGCTTCGCGCTCAATCTCCAGCTGCATGATGCGGCGCTGGATTTCGTCGAGCTCCACGGGCATGGAGTTCAGCTCGATGCGCAGCTTGGCGGCGGCCTCGTCCATGAGGTCGATGGCCTTGTCGGGCAGGAAGCGGTCGGTGATGTAGCGGCCGCTCAGCTCCACGGCCGCAATCACGGCGTCGTCGGTGATGCGCACGCCGTGGTGCAGCTCGTACTTCTCCTTGATGCCGCGCAGGATGCTGATGGCATCGGGCACGCTGGGCTCATCGACCATTACGGCCTGGAAGCGGCGCTCCAGGGCCTTGTCTTTCTCGATGTATTTCTGGTATTCCTTGAGCGTGGTGGCGCCGATGGCGTGCAGCTCGCCGCGGGCCAGGGCCGGCTTGAGCAGGTTGGCGGCGTCCATGGCGCCTTCGCCCCCACCACC
>CALMOO010000524.1:2126-3218 GCA_937871705.1 uncultured Hymenobacter sp. | reverse complement strand
GTCGACACGCCGGTAAGCTGGATGGCCCGCGCCGACCCCTACACCGAGAAACTAGCTACCCCCGACGTATCGGTGGCCGACCTTATTGGTGACGCTGACCCCATCAAGGCCGCCACGCTGAAGCTGCCGTACTCGGATGAGCGCGTTATTCACTTTGGCCTGATACCCAGGGCGCACCGGGGCATTTTTGTTATCAACGAATTGCCCGACTTGCAGGCTCGCATCCAAGTGTCGCTGTTCAATATTTTACAGGAAGGTGATATCCAAATTCGGGGTTTTAAGGTGCGCCTACCCCTCGATATTCAGTTCGTGTTCACGGCTAACCCCGAGGACTATACCAACCGGGGCAGTATTGTGACGCCGCTCAAGGACCGCATCGACGCGCAGATTATCACGCACTACCCCAAGTCGATTGAAATCGGCAAGCGCATTACCAAGCAGGAAGCTCGCATTAAAGAAGAGCAGAAAGGCCTGGTAGTTACCAACGAAATCATGCACGACTTAGTAGAGCAGGTGGCCGTAGAGGCCCGCGGTTCTGAGTTTGTGGATGCCAAGTCGGGCGTGTCGGCTCGCCTCACCATCTCGGCCTACGAGCAGGTGATTGCCGGGGCCGAGCGCCGGGCGCTCATCAACGGGGAAACGATTACTTACGTGCGCGTCGCCGATTTCATTTCGGCCGTGCCCGCCATTACTGGCAAAGTGGAGCTTGTGTACGAAGGCGAGCAAGAAGGCGCCGGCATCGTGGCCGAGAAGCTGATGGGCAAAGCCATTCGTACGCTGTTTCTTACTTATTTCCCCGACCCCGATAAATCGAAGAAGCTTAAAAACCGCCCTTCGCCTTACAAAACGGTGCAGGAGTGGTTTGGCAGCGGCAACACGCTTGATATTCTGCACGACGCTAGCACCGAAGACTACCGTACGGCCCTTGACAAAGTACCCGGCCTGCGCACCATCGTGACGGAGCTGCACCCCAAGGAAGACGTCGAATCTACGTATTTCCTCATGGAATTCTTGCTGCACGGCCTGGCCGAGCACTCGCTCATCTCGCGCAATCGCCTCACGGCCGGCGCGCAGTTTTAAGACCTGCTAGCC
>CALMOO010000524.1:0-2116 GCA_937871705.1 uncultured Hymenobacter sp. | reverse complement strand
CCTCCATGTTCACTATGCCCACCTTTGGGGATGACGACGATGAGGAAGAAGACGAGAAGCCGCGTCGGCGCCGCTAGGCTGCTCAAGCAATATTAAAAAAGCCCCGTTGCCTTGTTGGCAACGGGGCTTTTTACTGGAGAGGGGGGTAGGGCTTACGCCTCGTCCTTCACTACAATCTTGGTAATTTCGTCGTTGGCTTTAATCTGGTCAATCACGTCCAGGCCTTCCACTACTTTGCCGAAGACCGTGTGCACGCGGTCGAGGTGAGCGGTGTTCTGGCGGTCGTGAACGATGAAAAACTGCGAGCCGCCGGTGTTTTTGCCGGCGTGGGCCATGCTGAGCACGCCGCGCTCGTGGTGCTGGTGGCCGCCGCTGGTTTCGCAGTCGATTTTGTAGCCGGGCCCGCCGGTGCCGGGCGCACCTTTGGCGCCGGGCTTGGTATTAGGGTCGCCGCCCTGAATCATAAAATTCGGGATAACACGGTGAAATTTAGTGCCGTCGTAGAAGCCTTTCTGGGCGAGGTCGGTGAAATTCTTAACCGTATTGGGCGCGTCCTGTTCGTAAAACTCAACTTTCATTACGCCCTTAGGCGTGTGGATTTCAGCGGTTTTCATCTGGTGTTAACTTACTTAAAGGGTGGGGAAATGCTCAGGCTAACTAAGCCAAGCGCTACGAAGGTAAAACAGGCTTCCGCCAGCCGGGTTTAAGGCGAACCGAAACGCTCAGGTATTGCGTAAGCACAGCGTTCTGGTTTTTACCAACTTCATTTACTTATTTCTCTCCATGCCGAAGATTTTCCTACCCGTTGCCACTGCATTGACGCTCACCTTGGGCCTTGCCAGCTGCGGCGGCGATAAAGCCGAAGAATCCACCACCGCTACTGACAAGAGCACCACTAACCCCGCCGACTCGATAGCCGCCACGGCCGGCGACTCGGCCCGCATGGCCAAGCCCGGCGGTGTGATGGTGGATGGTGTGGCCATGACGGCCGACAAAGACATCGTTGAGAACGCAGCCAACGCCAAGAGCGTGAGTACGCTCGTATCGCTTGTAAAGCAGGCCGGCTTAGTTGAAACCCTGAAAGGCGCTGGTCCTTTCACCGTGTTTGCGCCCACCAATGCTGCCTTCGATAAGCTGCCCAAAGCCGCCATTGCTACCCTCACGGCGCCGGCTGAGGCGGCCAAGCTGAAGGGCGTGCTGACCTACCAGGTTATTCCGGGCCGGCGGCTGGCCGCCGATATTAAGGATGGTCAGGAAATAACCACCGTTAATGGCGAGAAGCTGCACTTCTCCATAAAAGACGATAAAATATTGGTTAGCAATGGCAAGGACGCGCCCGCTACAATACAGATTGCCGACGTGATTTCTAAGAATGGCGTCACGCACGTGATTGATACGGTGGTGCTGCCAACGGCGAAGTAGAAGTAAGAGTTAAAACTTAGGAGGTAGGAATGCTACCCTCTACAATTAGGGTAGCAATTTCTACTTCCTAAGTTTTAACTCTTAATTTACTTAAAGTCCTGCGTCTTCCGACACGCGCTTGGCGAAGCTGGCCCAGTCTACGTCGGGCTCGTTGAGGGCCACGGTGGCGGTTAGGCGGTCGCGGATGAGATTGGCAAACGGCATGGGCACCGCTTGCTTATAAGCTTCCTGCACGACCAGGTTCATATCCTTGCGGATGATGGCCGGCGGCGCGCCCACCGGCTGGTAGTGCTGCTCGGCAATGAGCTTGCCGTAGCTCTTATAAATAGGATTATTGAAGAGCGTGCTGGTGAGCATCTCGTAGAAGCCTATGCGGTCGAGGCCGCATTTTTCGGCCAATGTCAGCGCTTCGGCCAAGCCTTCGATAACGGTGCCGAGCAGGAAGTTACCGCAGAGCTTGGCTACGCTGGCCGCACCGGGGTCGTCGCCAAAATTGTGCGTGCCTTGCCCAATAGCCGCCAGCGCCGCGCCTAGCCGCGCTTGCGCCTCGGCTGGGCCCGAAGCACCGACCCAAAGCTTGCCGGCCGCCGCTACATCGGGCTTGCCAAATACCGGCGTCGCCACCAACACCGAGCCATGGACTTGGTGCGCTTCGGCCAGGCGGCGGTTGGTATCGGGGGCCACGGTGCTGCAT
>CALMOO010000523.1:1691-7138 GCA_937871705.1 uncultured Hymenobacter sp. | reverse complement strand
GATATAGAGTTCGTAGAGCCCCGCCACCGCGATGTAGGCCCGCGCCTTTTTTACGGTTTTAGGTAAGTCAAACGTGGTGCGGAAGTAGGGGGCAGGCTTGAGGTTTATGTCGCGCGTGTCGCTAATCCAGGTGCCCTGCCAGTTCTGCTGGTTCATCAGCCCGGTTTCGAAGCTGGCCACCTGGCTCCCTACCCCCCCCTTTGCGCCAAGGCCATTCCAGGCCTGCACTCGCCAGTAGTACTTGGTGAACGGCCGCAGGGCTGGCCCTGCGTACGCAACAAGCTGCCGGGCCGAAGGCATTTTGCCGGACGTCCAGGCCGAGGCCCCGCCACGCGCCACGGCCAGCGAGTCGGTACCCACGGCGAGCTGGTAAGCCGCTTGCACCGCCCCGCGCCGGTCGTCGTGCAGGCGCCAGGTCAGGCGGGGGTGGGGTGCGTCCAGGCCAAGGGGGGTAGTAAGGTATTCACACCGCAAATCTACCGGCGTGCCCGGGGCCTGGGCCCGGGCAGCCAGGGGCCCCAGCAGCAAGCCAGCGCTAAGAAGTCCGGCGCGGCGGAGCGCAACAAAGCAAACGGCAATCGGGGCACGCGAAAGCAACATCAAACAAGGGGAAAAGCCAAAGACAAAATAAGCCCGCCAAGGTAGCACAGCGCCTACCGGGGCCCCAGTGCCGCCGTAGCCTTGGCGGGCCAGGGCGCTGAGAAGTGATACTGCCCCGAGCCCACGCTCACCGGCACGTAGCCGCCCGCGGCCGGGCCGGGGCGAAGGCCCTTGCCGGCGTCGAGCTTGCGGCTGCCTTCGCGCACCACGTCGGCACTAGCGGCGGGCACGTACACGGTGGCCGTGGCGTTGGGCGGCACGGTCACGTCGAGGGCAATTTGGGCCCCGGTGGTTTGCCAGCGGGCCTGGGCCGGGCCGTACACGGTTTCGAGCTGGGCATTGGCCTGGGTAAAGCCGCCGCCCGGCTGGGGCCGCACGGTGAAGGTGCGGTAGCCGGGAGCCTCCACGTTCAGGCCCGCCACCGCCGTGTACAGCCAGTGGCCGATGGCTCCGTAGGCGTAGTGGTTGAACGAGGTCATGGACGGCGGGGCGAACGTGCTGTCGGGCCGCATCGAGTTCCAGCGCTCCCACACGGTGGTGGCGCCCATCGTCACGGGGTACAGCCACGAGGGGTATGTCTTCTGCAAGAGCAGCTTATACGCCACGTCGGCGTGGCCGAAGCGGCTCAGCACCTCGCACAAATACGGGGTGCCGAGGAAGCCCGTGGTGAGGTGGTTGTCGTAGTCGGCCACATTCAGGGCGAGGCGGTCGGCGGCTTGGGCGCGCAGGTTTTCCGGCAGCATGTCGAAGTGCAGGGCAAGCACGTAGGCCGTTTGGGTGTTCGACATCAGGGCCCCGCCGGGCGTCACGTACTCGCGCAGGTAGGCGGCCTTGATGCGCTGGAGCAGAGCCGTGTAGGCGGCTACGTCGTCGGTTTTGCCTAGCACGGTAGCCGCGTTGAGCATAATCTGGGTCGAGTGGGCCCAGAAGCACTGCGCAATCAGGGCGTGGCTGGTCACGGCCGAGCGGCCCGCGTTGTCGTCGTCGAGGTCGTAGGCCAGCCAGTCGCCAAACTGAAATCCGGTGTCCCACAGGTCGTTCCGGCTCTTGTCTTGGATGTACTTCACCCAAGCCTTCATGCTCGGGTACTGCACGGCCAGCGTCCGGCGGTCGCCAAACAGCGTATACAGGTCCCAGGGAATGACGGTGGCTGCGTCGGACCAGCCGGCGGCCCCGACGGGCGTTTTGCCCGACGCAAACGATAGGGCCGGCACCACGAACGGCACGGCCCCGTCGGGGCCCTGGTCGGCGGCCAGGTCGCGCAGCCACTTGGCGAAGAAGTTGTTGGTATTGCGGTTGAAGGCCGCCGTGCTGCTAAATACCTCCGCGTCACCGGTCCAGCCCAGGCGCTCGTCGCGCTGGGGGCAGTCGGTGGGCACGTCGAGGAAGTTGCCCTTCTGGCCCCACTGAATATTGCTTTGCAGCTGATTGATAAGAGGGTTGGAGCAGCTAAATGAACCCGTCGCGGGCATGTCCGAGTACAGGGCTACGGCCGTAAAGTCCTCGGGCCGCACCGTGCCGGGGTAGGCGTCGAGGCGCAGGTAGCGGAAGCCGTGGAACGTAAAGTGCGGCTCAAAGGCTTCGTCCTGGCCCGTGCCGCGCAGGTAGTACGTGTCCTCGGCCGTGGCCGAGCGCAGGTTGTCGAGGTAGAAGTTGCCGTGCTTGTCCAGCACTTCCGAGTGCGATAAGGTGACCTTGTCGCCGGCCTTACCGCGCGCCTTCACCCGCACCCAGCCCACCAGGTTCTGGCCGAAGTCGAGGATGGTTTCGCCCTTTGGCGATTTACTCACTTTCAGTACCTTAAAGGTTTCGTGGGCCCGGATGGGCTCGGTAAAGGAGGCAAACAGCACGTCTTTCGCGTAAGGTTGCACCCGGGCCGCCGTCCAGCCGCTGGCGCTGTAGCCGGGCTGGGCCCAGCCGGCCTTTTCCAGGCGCGCGTCGTAGGTTTCGCCCCGCTGCAGCTCTGCACGGCGGATGGGCCCCGCGCTGCTGGCCTGCCAGCTGCCGTCCGACACCACCGATTCCGTGGTGCCGTCGCTGTACGTGAGGTCGAGCTGGAACAGCAGCGCCACGTCGCGGCCGTAGATGTTGTGGGTGCGGTCGAAGCCGATGTAGCCGCGGTACCAGCCGCTGGCCAGGGTGGTCCCCACGGCGTTGGCTCCTGCTTTCACCAGGTTGGTCACGTCGTAGGTCTGGTACGCTAGGCGCTTGTGGTAGCTTGTCCAGCCCGGGGTGAGGTAGGCGTCGCCCACGCGCTGCCCGTTTATTTGCGCCTCGTACAGGCCATGGGCAGTGACGTAGGCCGTAGCCGAGGCCACTTTCTTGCTGATTTTGAATTCTTTGCGCAGTAGTGGGCTAGGGCGCAGCACGCTGTCTTCGGCGTAGCCCGGACCAATCCAGGCGGCTTTCCAGCCCGCCGGCGTTAGCAGGCCCACTTGCCAGTAGGCTGGGGCCCCCCAGGCCGAAGGCTTGCCGGCCTCGTCCCAGGCCCGCACCTGCCAGTAATAGCGCCGGCCGGCCTGCAAGGCCGGCCCGGCGTACGTCACCTGAATCGACGAATCGGACTGCACCTTGCCCGAGCCCCACACCAGGGCCTTGCCCTGGGCCAGCGCGCTGGCCGACGCGGCCACCCGCAGCTCGTAGGCCGTCTGGCGCACGCCGCGCCGGTCCTTAGGAGCGCTCAGCTGCCAGCTGAAGCGGGGCCGGGTTACGTCGAGGCCGAGGGGATTAGTCAGATTTTCGCAGCGCAGATTTTGCACCCGCACCTGCGCCGCAACGGGCGCCCCGGGCAGCAAGCCCAGCAACAGCAGTAGCACGACTAATTTTTTCATGAGGGAAAGTAACATTCCGCAAGCTTTTAGCAGCTAGCAGGGGGTTTTGAGAAAGGAAGTGCCACTGCTTGCCAGGCAGCGGTTAGCGCATAAGTGACAAGCCGGGTCAGGCGGCCAAGTAGCCTAAGAGGGGGGTAGGCGCTACTGCGGGTTCTGCTCTAAGTTATCCAGCGTCACCTCGTACGGCGGAATAGGAAGCAGAATTTTATTGGGCGTCACCTGGTAAGCAGCGGCGGCAAGGAAGCTTTTGCGCGTTTTTTCGAGCACGCCCTGGGCGTTCAGCACGTCTACGGCCCGGCCGGTGCGCACCAGGTCGTACCAGCGTTGGTTTTCGAAGGCCAGCTCTACGCGGCGCTCCTGCAGCACGGCATCGCGGAACTGAGCCTGGCTGCTCAAGTCGGCGGCAGATTTGGGGGGTAGGCCGGCGCGGCGGCGCACCTGGTTGAGGGCGTCGAAGGCTTCGCCGCCGGCCACGTAGCCCTGCTCGTTCAGGACTTCGGCCTGCATCAGCAGCACGTCGGCGTAGCGCAGCACGGGGAAGTTGGTGTCGGTGCGGCCGGGGGCCGCAATGCCGAAGTTATATTTCGAGATGTAGGGCTGCGCCACAAACGTGCCCGTCGCATCCTTGTAGCCGAGCTGCAGGGAGGCATCCTTACGCAGGTCGCCGGTTTCGTAGGCGTTAATTATCTCCGGCGTCGGGATGTTCCAGCCCGAGCCACCGTTCAGGTTCCGGGTCGCTGCGTCGCCGGTCACAAAGTTGCCCGACGTATACGGTGCGAATACGTACGTGAAGTTGCTGGAAAGTGCGGGCTGCGAGCCCAGGTACTGCACCTCAAAAATGGACTCGGCGTTGTTCTTGTTGGCTGGGTCGAACACGCTACGGTAGCTGGGCAGCAGGCTGTAGCCCTCGCTACGCACCGCCCGCAGCTGGGTCAGGGCATTGGGGTAGTCCTTGCGGGTGAGGTATACCGAGGCGAGCAGCGCGGCGGCGGCGCCCTTGGTGGCCCGGCCGGCATCAACGGCAGCATACGCCGCCTTGGTGGGCAGCTTGGCAGCGGCGTCGGTCAGGTCGGCCACGATTTGGGCATAGGTCGCGTCCAGCGTAGCCCGGCCCTGCGACTTAGCATCTGCCGGCGAAGCCACCGACTCCAGGCGCAGCGGCACGCCGCCGTATTGCCGCACCAGGTTGTAGTAGTACAAGGCCCGCAAAAACTTCGCCTCGCCGATGTACTGGCTTTTCTTTTCATCCGGCATGGTCACGGCGTCGATGTGGCCCAGCACGTCGTTGCAGCGGCTGATGCCCCGGTACGACCCTTGCCAGAAACTCAGCACCGACTCCGAGTTGGCGCTCACCAAAAACTCGTCCACAAACTCGCGCTGCGATTCCTGGCCCCGGTCGGCGTTGTTATACTGAAAGCTGGTGTTGTCCGAGCGCATCTCGCCGTACACCCAGTATTCAAGGTTGGTCAGGTCGCGCAGGGGGGCGTAGGCGCCGTTCACGGCCTGCTCCATCTGGCTTTGGTTTTGAAAGAAGTTGGCGGCGCTGCTCGTCGCCTGCGGGCTCAGGTCGAGGAAGCTTTTTTTACACCCCGCCAGCAAAATGCCGCCCAGGGCCAGTAAGAAGATAGGGTTCTTTTTCATGGGAATTGCGCGGTTAAAAGCTCAGGTTGGTGCCGAACACGATAGTGCGGGACAGCGGGTAGTTGAGGAAGTCTTCGCCGGGGGTCAGCACCGAGCTGCCGTTGCGGTTAGCTTCCGGGTTGGCCCCGCTGTAGCTGCTGATGAGCAAGAGGTTCTGGCCGCTGGCATAGAGGCGCACGCCCTTGATGAAGCCCGTACGGGAGAGCAGCGAAGCCGGCAGGTGGTAGCCCAGCGTCACGTTTTGGAGGCGGGCAAAGGTGCCGCTCTCCACCCAGTCCGAGTTGGTGTCGCGGAAGATAACGCGGGCGCCGTTGGTGGTCGGAATGTGGCCGTTGCCGGGCTGCTCGGGCGAGCGCCAGCGGTCGAGCACCTTGC
>CALMOO010000523.1:0-1681 GCA_937871705.1 uncultured Hymenobacter sp. | reverse complement strand
AAATGCCGTCGATGTTGAGCAAGTACTGGTTAGCCGTTTTGAGCACCTGCCCGCCTTGCCAGCCGACGAAAATAACATTCAAGTCAATGCCCTTGAAGCTGAACTGGTTGGTAACGCCCCAGGTGTAGTTGGGCTGGGCGTGGCCGATAACGGCGAAGTCCTTGGTCGGCTCAATAACGCCGTTGCCGTCCACGTCGCGGTACTTAATCGAGCCCAACACCGACGTCACGTGCTTGGGCGAGTTGTCGAAATCAGCCTGGGTAGCGTAAACGCCGTCCACCACGTAGCCAAAAAACTCCCCGATGGGGTGGCCCACCTGCGTGATGTGCTGCGGGCTGCCCTCGCCGCTGCGCCCACTGTAAATCGGGGCGTTGTCGCCGTTGAGCGCCAGCACTTCGTTGTGGTTGAAAGCGATGTTGAGGCTCGTGTTCCAGGCAAAGGCGCCGGTGAGGTTGCGCGTGTTCAGGGCCAGCTCCAGGCCGCGGTTCAGCACCTTGCCCGAGTTGATGATGGCGTTGGAATAGCCCGAGGAAGTCGGCAGCTGGTTGTTGAGCAAGATGCCGTTGGTGATGCGCCGGTACACGTCGGCCGTGAAGGCTAAGCGGTTTTGCCAAAAGCTGATGTCGAGGCCGGCGTCAATCTGGTCGGACTTTTCCCAGGTCAGGTTAGGGTTGGCCAGCGAGGAGAGGGCCCTACCCGGCGCCAGCTGCCCGCCGAAGGCCGTGCTGCTGGCGTTCACGTTGGCGATGGTCGTGCAGTTGCCGAGGTTGTAGTTGCCGGTCTGGCCGTAGCTGGCGCGCAGCTTGAGGTTGCTGATGGACTTAAAGTCCTGCATAAACCCTTCGTTGATAATATTCCAGCCCGCGGCCACCGACGGGAACGTGCCGTAGCGCTTGTTGGCCCCGAAGCGCGATGAGCCGTCCGAGCGGATGGTGCCAGTGAGCAGGTAGCGGTCCTTGAAGGCGTAGTTGACGCGGGCCAGGTACGAAATCAGCGACCACTCCTGCACGTCGGCGTTAAAGCTGGGAATCAGCGAGGCGGCGTTGATGGTTTGCACATCGTCGCTGGCGTAGTTGGTGGCGTTGAGGTACTCGTACTGGTACTGCTCTTTCTGCGCGCTATAGCCCGCCACGGCGCTGATGCTGTGGTTTTCCCCGATTTTCTTGTCGTACGACAGCAGCGCTTCCGAGAGCCAGTTGAAGCGCTGGTCGTTGGAGCTGTTCGAGTTTGGAATGCTGGGCGGCGGCGAGTTTACCCCACCCACAAATGAGGGATTGAAGCTGAAATTATTGCTGTTGTTGTAGTTGATGCTCAGGTTGTAGCGCGCCCGCAGCCCCGGCACGATGGTGTATTCGGCGAAGGCGCCGCCAATGCCTTGAAGCCGCCTGGTAGTGCCGTAGGCAAACTCCAGGCTGTTAAACGGGTTGGGGCCCGAGTACATGCCCGGCGAGGTGATATAGGGCGTGCGCACGCCGTTAGCATCCGTCACGGGCACCAGCGGCGAAAGCCAGAGCGAGCGCGAGAGCACGTCGGTAAAGCCGCTCTCATAATCGTTACCCTTCTGGATGCTGTAGGTCGGCGCCAGGCTCAACCCCAGGCGAATCTTGCTACCCACCTTGCCTTCCACGTTCAGGCGGGCCGTGTAGCGCTTGTAGTCGGTGTAGCGCACAGTGCCTTCCTG
>CALMOO010000522.1 GCA_937871705.1 uncultured Hymenobacter sp. | reverse complement strand
CCCGGCTGGCAGACCTACTGCTCGTCAACTGAAGACAAGCGAACGGCCCCCTTATCCTTAGGGACGAAGCCCACGGCGCGGGCGGGGCTCCGGCTCCTTCGTCAACTCCTGCGCAGGCGCTACTGTGTTCGTCTTCCCCTTTACGTTCTCTTTCAACTGGTCGTTCCAATCGTTCGCGCGCGACTTCTCCAGCTCGACTTTGGCTACCATCGGGAAACAATTGAGCAGGGCTTGGTTGAAGGCAGCCAGGGTGTCCAAGCGCTTCGGCACGTGGAATTGATAGCTATGGTCCGCTACCTTGGCGGCTTTGATTAGCTCGGCATCCAACGTGGGACTGGCATTCGCTTCTGGGCCCGGCCCGGCCACCTTGCGGTAATTCTCTACCACCACCGCGTTGTAGGCTTTGACCTCGCGGTGCAGCTTGCTCACCGGCTCGTCCTGCAACGAGTAGATGGCCACCGAGAGCATACCGGGCGTCGTGCGCGCAATGCTCATGGGCGTAGCTGGGCGCGCCAGGCCGGCAATCAGCTTCGTATCGAATAGATGCCCTTCTAAATTGTTGTCGAACGCCAGCTTCACCGTCTTGAGGGCCTGGTTCTCAATCAGGCGCTTGATTTCGGTCACCTTGTTATCGGTCAGTTGGCCCGACGTCGAGGCGTACAGCGAGTTGGTGGGCTGCTTGAGCTGGTAGTGCGAAAGGGCGTCGATGGCACTTTCGGCCACGACAAGGGTATTCGTTTTACTGGTCGTATTCGAGAGCCACAGGGCCGAGGAATTCAACGAGTCGGCCGCCTGCCCCCGGAACCCGTTGGCCTTGATTTCCAGGCCTACAATCCCACTCTGATAGAGCTGCGGAAACGCCGTATTGACGAACTTGTACGGCTGGCCACCCTTGCCAATTCCCTCGTGCACGTGATTCAGGATGCGCCCGGCAAAGTAGACGCTGTGCAGCGTCTCGTTGGTGATGCCCCGGCTATTTAGGTAGGCCGTATCCGTGAGGGGCAGGGTCTTTCTTAGAAACTCGGGCACGTACTTCTCGTCGCGCTGCACCGGTTCCATGCGCTCTTGCAGCTGGGGGCTGGTGCGGCGCTCAGCGGCCGGCAGATTCAGGTAGCGTTTGGCGTTTTCAATGACGCTGGCCCAGATATTCTTGCCGGGGGCGGCGGTAATCCCGTCGATGCGCGGATTCTCGATGCGGTGCTTCAGGAAGTCGATGACACTGCCCTTGTCACGGTCATCAGCTCGGTTAAAATACAGGTAGTCGCCTGAGGGAGCCTTGTAAATTATCACCTGGTCGAGGCCCGGCTTCCCCTTGTAGTCGAACGTGTGAAACTTGCCTTTTTCGATAGCCGAGCCGCTTTTGGCGCGGTGGTGTTGGTAGCCCAGAGTGAGCACCAAATCGACCAGGTTGATATCCTGCTTAACCTGGGTAAAGGTGAGTTCTGGTTCGCGTGGTTGTTGCATGTGAAAGAGAGTGGATATTAAAAGAAAATCAGCCTCTGAGGGCTCAGGGGCTGATTTTCTCGCTTAATTATCAGGCTTATAGCCGCACGCCACGTCGGCGGGTCGGCTCCTGCCCCTGGGTTACTTTTTGCTCCTGTTCTGGGCGGGCGCGGGTATCCCGGAAGACGAGCTTGCGAGCTAGCGGGTCGAGGTGCACCATCGCATCCACTAGCCGTTTTTCGCCCGGGTGGGTCATGCCTTCGATGCGGGCGGGCTTGCCCTCCAGGAGTGATTTCCGCTGCTCGTCGCTGAGTTTGACACCGTACACCTCCTGGGGTACGCTAAGCCCCTCGGGGCGCACGGCTACTACCCGCTTCATTTCCTGGTCAACGGCGAGGTAGCCGGCAAAGGGCTGGCCCTTGCCATCGCGGAACCCCTCCGCCAGGGGTACTACCCCCGTCGTCTTGAGTTGCTGCTGCATGGCGGGCGTGATTTCCTTGCCCATCACCTGGGGTGGAATGACCAGCTCGTGCTTGGGCAAGTCTACGCGCAGCGTGGCCACACCCTGGGCGTCGCGGTCGAGCACGAGCTTGGCGGCAAACCTGGTCGGCTGGCCATCCGGCCCGGCTAGTAGCAGGTTGGGAATGAGGTCGGTTTTCTGACCGTCCAGCAGCTTTTGCAGTTGGCCAGTGCGCTCCAGTTCAGCCACCGGCACGCCGACCTTCGCCAACAACTCTACCGGCAGGTCGGATACGCGGAAGGCCTTGCCCTGCGCCACCACTAGCGGGGCCTGGGGCACTGCCTGCTGCACCGGCGCCGGCTGCGGCGCCTGGTACACCCTTTCGGCCTCACTGAAGCTTACACGGCCCTTTTCGGTCACGCCCCAGCCGTCGGGCGTGCGCGCTAGCTGGGTAGGCATCTCGACTGCCAAGCTCCGCTTCCCTAGTTCAGGCTGCCCGCTCACCTGGTAGGCGTTCTGCATGATGTCCTTAATCGCATTAACAATCATGTCACCCTTGCCAGGGGCCGGCAATAGAATGGCTTTGTTCGTATCGCGCGGGTCAACCTGGATTTGAAACAGCGAGTAGTGGGCGGCCTGACTAACGAGCATGTCCTTTCGAATCACCCCGTCCAAGTGGGGCGGCGCGTTGGCATACAGAATTTCACCTTTGCTGGGCGTCGGTTGCGGCGCTGGGGCGACCTGGGCCACCGTCGCGGCGGGCGTAGGGGCAATCTGCTGCTCGGTCTGGGCCTGCTGCGCCAATTGGTCGTGCGCCTGGGTAGCTGCCTCCTTGCGGGCCTGCGGGTCGCCCGGCATCTCCTGCAACTTGCTGCCACGTAGCACGGCGGCCGCATCGAGCAGCGCGCTCACCTGGTCGATGCCCGGCGTATCAAGGCGATAGCTCACCTTCAGCTCCGAGACGCTTTGCCCCTGCACCAGGG
>CALMOO010000521.1 GCA_937871705.1 uncultured Hymenobacter sp. | reverse complement strand
GGCGCCAGTCGCTTTCAGAATTTCGGCCACGCTGTAGCCCAAGAAGTTGTTGCGCAAGTGGCCCAGGTGCAGGGGCTTGTTGGTGTTGGGCGATGAATACTCGACCACCACGCGGCTAGGGCCACCGGTTTGCACGGGCGTGCCGGCAGGTTGGCGGTAAAGCTCACCGAATAGCTGGAGCCACTCAGCATCGGCGATTTCGAGGTTAAGGAAGCCTTTTACCACGTTGTAGCCGCGCACGCTGGGCGCGTTGGCTTTCAGCCACTCGCCCAGGGCCTGGCCGATTTGCTCGGGGCCTTTGCCGAAGGCTTTGGTAAGCGGAAACGTGACGAGGGTAAAGCTGCCGGCGAAGTCCTTGCGCGTAGGCTGCAAGACGAGACTAGCGGCGGGAATTTCCTGGTTGAAAACGGCCTGCGCGGCGGTTTGCAAGGCAGTTTTTAGGTTTTGTTCAAGCTGTTGCACGAGGGCAAAGGTACGGCAGGGCTAGGGGGCGAATTAAGCGTTATGCGTTAAAAGTTAAGCGTAACTAGACCCTTCACTTACCTGCAAGGGGGTAGGGTCAGCGTGCCTCAAGCGGCCAGCGCTACTTCGGGGGTAGGGGGCGCTGTTTTTTCCTTGCGGAAGTCCCGGAGGTAAAGCAAGGCTATCAGCAAGCATAAAAATCCCTCGGCCAGCACGGTGGGCTGCACCCCAAAGTGCTCCGATGCCGCGCCTACCAGCAGGCTGCCCAGCGGCAACATAGCCGTGAATACGAGCACGTAGAGGCTGATAACCCGGCCGCGCATAGCCGGCGCCACCGTGGTTTGCAGCAGCGTGACGCTGATGGTGGTTTGGGCCATCATGCCGAATGCGGTCACGACGAGGAAGACCAGCGCCAGCGTGTACCACGGCGTATAGGCGAATAGCAGCAGCCCGACCCCAAATACAAACGTGGTGGCAGCAATGACCTTGCTCAAGCTGACGTCGGGCTTCAGCGAAGCCAGAAACAGCGCGCCCGCGAGTCCGCCCAGTCCAATGGCCCCGTCGAGCAGGCCGAAGGTGGTAGCCGTGCCGTGAAAAACATCCTTCGCGTACACCGGCATCAGGTTATTAAAGGGTAATACAAGCAAAGAAGTCAGCCCCAACATGCTGATAATGAACCGAATATTAGCCGTGTTTTTTACGTATTCAAAGCCTTCTGTTAGTTCATTTAAAATACTGGTGGTATGCGCCTTGGTTATATAAGCCGGCAGCTTCAGCGCCAGCAGCGACCCTATGACGGCCACAAAGCTGAGCGCATTCAGCCCGAAACAAGCGGCCGCACCAAGCTGCTCGAGCGCCAGGCCAGCCACGGCGGGCCCCAGCAGCTTCGAGAGGTTGAGCATCGTCGAGTTGAGGGCTACGGCATTGGGCAGGTCTTTTTTATCGTCTACCAGCTCGTACACCAGCGACTGGCGGGCGGGCACGTCGAAGGCATTGATGAGGCCCAGCACGGCGCTTAGCACGATGATGGCCCACACCGCGCCCGGCTGCCAAAACACCGCCAGCGCCAGCAGCGCGGCCTGCACCATCGACAAAACCTGGGTGAGCAGCAGCACCCGGTAGCGGTTGTAGCGGTCCGACACTACCCCCCCAAGTAAGGAAAAGATAGCCGATGGAAACAGCGTGGCAAACACGCTCACGCCGAGCATAAATTTGGAGTGCGTTTGGGAATAAATCACCCAGCTCACTGCCGTTTTTTGCATCCAAGTGCCTACCAGCGAGATGGATTGCCCAGCGAAAAAGTAGCGAAAGTTGCGGCTACGAAATGCGCGCATGGCTTCTAATTTCATTCAGCTCAGGTTTAAAAGCAGGCTACTTTGGTAAATCGAAGTCGACGAGCCTCGTTAGGAGGGGTAGGGCCTGGTTTAGACTGGCCAGTTCGCCGGGAGTGCAGCTTTGCTGCAGCGCTTGGTGCAGCCATTCATCCGTCTCCTCGCGCACAGCCGGAATCAGCCCTTGGCCAGCGGCCGATAACGCGATGAGCACCTTGCGCTTATCGGTGGCCGAAGGCTGGCGCGTGATGTAGCCCAGCTCGGCCAGATGGCTCAGTATCTGCGACATGGACTGTGTGGTTACCTTTTCTTGGGCGGCTAGCTCCCTGGGCAGCAGCGGTTGGCCTTGGGCCAGCAGCTTGATGACAGCCCGCTCGGTGAGTGAAAGGTGGCCAAGTGTAGACGAGTGGCTTCGCATCATTTTCATGAGCCGGCCCACGACCGTGCGGAGCTCGGCGGCCAAATGCCGTGTGTTGGGTTGGTTGGGCATATCAGAAAGTAAACTTATTAGTTTACTTAACAAATATACGCTGAAAAATGGTTATGGAACTGCTTTTTCACACGTTGGTCGGAACGCAGGGCTTGCTGGCTGGCGTTAGGAGATTCCATTTCAACGTTGATTTATACTCCTTTCCGCGTGTCGCTATTCCGCTCCCTTCGCTTGGTTAACTATCGCATTTTTTGGCTGTTCGTGGCATTATCCGCCAGTTCAGCGTGCAAAAGCAACTCGCCCGACCCCACTACCAGCTCTCCCACTACCTCCACTCCTACTCCGGATGCTACCGTATTGACCGGCAGCACTTTGATTGGAGAATACAGCACGGCTACGCTGGCTGCTCGCGTGCAGTCGGTGCCGCTGGCGGGGGCGTTGGTGCACTATCCTATTCGGGTGTATCGGCTTACTTACCGCACGCTCACGCCTGATGGGCAAGAGACTACGGCTTCGGGCGCGGTGCTGGTGCCAGTTGGGGCCGGGGCGCTGCCAGTGCTCAGCTACCAGCACGGCACGCTGGTGCCCAGCAGCGAGGGCCAGGCGCCGTCGTACTACGCCGAGGGCAGCGACGTGTGGTCGGTGGTGTCGGTGCTGGCCTCGACGGGCTACGTGGTGTCGGCGCCCGACTACATTGGCTACGGCGCCAGCAAAGCCCTACCCCACCCTTATGAGCACGCCGCTTCGCTGGCTTCGGCTTCGGCCGATATGCTGCGGGCCGCGCGGGAGTTTTGCAAGCAGCAGGGGGTAGGCGTGAATCAGAAGAACTTTCTGCTGGGCTACTCTGAAGGCGGCTACGCTACCATGGCGCTGCACAAGCTGCTCGAAGAGAAATACGCCACTACCCTCCCCGTAACGGCTAGCGCACCCGGCGCGGGCGCCTACCACAAATCGGCCTTTGCTAAATACATCTTGAACGCGACGCAGCCGCTTAGCTTCCTGAGCAGCTACGTGTGGGTGCTACGCACCTACGACCGCATTTATGCCCTGAATCGGCCGTTCTCGTTCTACTACCAGGAGCCGTATGCCACGCGCTTGCAAGCCGACCCATTTGCCGAAGTACCCAGCCAGCAGAGCCAGTTATTTGCCTCGGGCTTCCGCAATGCGGTGCTGAATGACTCGGACGCGAAGCTCACGGCAGCATTGGCCGACAACGACATCTACGACTGGAAACCCACTGCCCCGGTAGCACTGTTCCACGGCACGGCCGACGACTATGTGCCATTCTTTAACTCGCAGGATGCCTACGATGCCATGCACAAGCGCGGCGCTACGCAGGTCGAGCTGCACCCCATTGAGGGCGGCAACCATTTCTCGTCGGCCACGGCTTACACGCTGGGTGCCTACGCCTTTATCAGCCAGTACTAACAAGGCTCCTACCCCCCTGCTTTGGCCAAACGCCGCTCGATGGCGGCCGTGGCTTTTTCCAGAATATTGAAGGCGTTTTTGGCCATCGTGTTCTCGTTATCAAGCGTGGGGTTGATTTCGACCATCTCGAAGCACACGGCGCGCTCGTCGGCCAGCAAGTCCTGGCACAGGTTCTCGGCTTCCGACAAGTAGAGGCCGGCCTCGACGGGCGTGCCGGTGCCTTTGCTGAAGCCCGAGTCGAGGCTATCGACGTCGAAGGAAATGTACACCAAGTCGCACTGGTGCAGGTGTGCATAAATCTCCTGGGCCAGTTGGCGCGCGCCTTTTTCTTCGATTTCGGGCAGCTTTATCCACTTAATGCCCAGACGTTTAATTACGGCGTCTTCCTCGGCTTCGGTGTCGCGCACGGCCACGTACACCAGGTGCTCGGGGCGCAGCTTGGGGCCGGGCTCGGCCAGGTTTTGGAGGCGCCGCCAGAAGAACTCGGTTTCGGCGTCGGGCTGGTTGCGCTGGCAGGGCCGGTTGTCTTCGTTGAGGGCGGCGGCCAGCGGCATGCCGTGCACGTTGCCACTGGGCGTGGTGTAGGGCGAGTGGATGTCGGCGTGCGCGTCTATCCAGATGACCCCGAGCGTTTTGTGGGGGTAGGCGGCCTTGATGCCCGCAATGGTGGCGTTGGCGCTGGAGTGGTCGCCGGCCAGCACCAAGGGGAACTCGCCGAAGCGCAGCGTCTGCTCCACGGCGCTGGCAATGCCTTTCTGCACCATGTAAATCGAATCGATGTACTTGGCGTACGGAAAGAAGTGCTTCTCAAACAGCACGTGGTTGAGGTCGGGCACGGCCACGGCGTTGTAGCGCCGAAAATAGTCGGAGCCTTTGTTGAGGCTGGCAATGCGCAGGGCGTCGACGCCGAGGCTGGCGCCGCGCGTGCCGGCCCCGAGCTCGGAGCGGACTTCAATAAGCTTGATGCGTTTCATGGGGGGTAGGAAGTAGACTAAACAAAGCAGGCGGCACCGTGCGCCGGCGGCCAAGCCTGGCTGCCGGCGAGCGCTGCCTTGCGGCGAAAACCCGCCGTAGCCATGTCGCTTCCTTTCATCGGAACCCGATGCGTGGGGCGGCTTGTTACCCGCCCTCGGCGGTACTTTTGACCTGCCCGCCACAAAGGTGCGGCACTTTGGCCGTTTTTCGTTTTCGATGGATACCTACCAAGACCTTATCTCCCAAACCTTCGACTTTCCTACGGCCGACTTTACGGTACAAGACCAGGAGCTGCGCTTCCACGACATCGACCTGATGGCGCTGGTCGAAAAGCATGGCACGCCGCTGCGCCTCACGTATTTACCCAAGATTAGCTCCCAGATTCAGCGAGCCAAAGATTGGTTTGCCAACGGCATTGCCCAAACGGGCTACACCGGCTCGTATTCCTACGCCTACTGCACCAAGTCGTCGCACTTTCGCTTTGTGCTCGACGAGGCGCTCAAGAACGACGTGCACCTCGAAACGTCGAGCTGGTTTGATATCAGCATCATTCGCTCGCTCTACGAGCAGGGCAAGTTTGGCAAGGATAAGTACATCATTTGCAACGGCTTTAAGCCCGAGGAGTACAAGCGCGACATCACGGCGCTGCTCAACGATGGCTTCGTCAACTGCCTGCCCATCATCGATTCGCCCAATGAAATC
Source organism: uncultured Hymenobacter sp. (assembly GCA_937871705.1). Lineage (GTDB taxonomy): Bacteria > Bacteroidota > Bacteroidia > Cytophagales > Hymenobacteraceae > Hymenobacter. The sequence goes on along the minus strand of CALMOO010000521.1, from coordinate 759 downwards.
GAGTACTACCACGAGCATGTGCAAGGTGACAAAAAAGTGAAGCTAGGCTTGCGCCTGGCTTCGGATGAGGAGCCGCGCTTCCAATTCTACACCTCGCGCCTGGGCGTGCGCTACGCCGACGCCCTACCCCTCTTCGAGCAGCGCATCAAGGAAGACCCGCGCTTCGAGCTGACTATGCTGCACTACTTCATCAGCAGCGGCATCAAGGACACGTCGTATTACTGGACCGAGCTGTCGCGCTTTATTCATAAATACTGCGAGCTGCGCAAGGTGTGCCCTACCCTCCAAACCATCGACATTGGCGGCGGGCTGCCTATCCAAACCAGCATTCAGCCCGAGTACGACTACCCCTACATGGTGGCCGAAATCCTGCGCACCATCCAGCGCATTTGCGCTGAGGAAGGCGTGCCCGAGCCCAATATTTTTACGGAGTTCGGCATCTTCACGGTGGGCGAAAGCGGGGCAATTATCTACTCAATTCTGGACGAGAAGCTGCAGAACGACAAGGAGCTGTGGTACATGATTGACGGCTCGTTTATCACCAACCTGCCCGACACCTGGGCCCTGAACCAGCGCTACATCATGCTGGCCCTCAACGGCTGGAACCGGCCCTACCGCAAGATTCAGCTTGGCGGCCTCACCTGCGACTCGCAGGATTATTACAACGCCGAGAAGCATATCTACCAGACCTTCCTGCCCCAGCTGCAACCAGCCCGCAACCAGCCCGCAACCGACCAGCCGCTCTACGTGGGCTTCTTC
>CALMOO010000520.1:3950-4458 GCA_937871705.1 uncultured Hymenobacter sp. | reverse complement strand
CTGAATACCTTTGCCGGTATATGGCTACCCTCCCGCTTTACACCTTCAATCCCGGCCCCGCGGCCGTGTACCCCGAAGTGCGCCAGTATCTGGCCGATGCCTTCGAAGAAGGCTGGCTGTCGGCCCCGCACCGCTCCGAGCGCTTCACGGCGCTGGTGCGCCACTGCCTCGACCAAGCCCGCCTCAAGCTCAACATTCCGCAAGACTATACCATCCTGTTCACCTCGTCGGCCACTGAGTGCTGGGAAATTCTGACCCAAAGCCTGACGCCGCGCCGTTCGTTTCACCTCTACAACGGGGCGTTTGGGCAAAAATGGTTTGACTATGCCCGCGCCCTGCGCCCCGGCAGCACCGGCCAGCGCTTCGACATCAACGAGGTGCCCGACCCGGCCGCCCTACCCTTCGACCCGGAGGAAACCGACCTCGTGTGCCTCACCCAGAATGAAACCAGCACGGCTACCCAGCTGCGCGACAATTTCATCTTGAACGTCTTTAACCGCTTGGGTCC
>CALMOO010000520.1:0-3940 GCA_937871705.1 uncultured Hymenobacter sp. | reverse complement strand
GGGTCCAGCGCTGTTAGCCGTCGATGCCACATCGTCTTTGGGCGGAGTGCAGCTCAAGTTTATTAAAGCCGACATCTGGTACGGCTCGGTGCAAAAGTGCCTGGGCCTACCCGCCGGCCTCGGCCTGATGGTGCTCTCGCCCCGTGCCGTGGCACGCGCCCGCGAGATTGGCGATAAGGCGCACTACAATAGCATCAACTCGATGGTATCGCAGATGCTGAACTTCCAGACCACGCACACGCCCAACGTGCTGGGCATCTACCTGCTGAGCCGGGTGTTGCAGGCCCGTGAGGGCATCAAGGTTATTCAGCCGCACTTGAGCGAGCGCGCCCAGAAGCTCTACGATTATTTCGAGCAAGTGCAGCCCCTGGGCTTGCGCCCGCTGATTGATAACGTGGAGGCGCGCTCGACCACCGTTATTGGCCTGCAAGGCCCGCCCGCGCTCATTGAGGAAGTGAAGCGCCGCGCTCGCGACGAAGCCGGCCTGCACATCGGCGGCGGCTACGGCGACCTCAAAACCACCAGCCTGCGCCTGGCCAACTTCCCGGCCGTGCCCGATGCGGCCTTTGAGGCGCTGGTGCAGTTTTTTGAGAGCAGCCGGGTATGATAACGTTGTTTACCGACGGCTCGTCTAGGGGCAACCCCGGCCCGGGCGGCTACGGCACCATTCTGCGCTACGGCCCTCACGAAAAGGAGCTGACCCAGGGCTTTCGCCGCACCACCAACAACCGCATGGAGCTGCTGGCCGTGATTGTGGGCCTGGAGGCCGTGACGCGCCCCGAAATTCCGATTTTGGTCGTGTCCGACTCGAAGTACGTGGTCGATGCCGTGGAGAAGCGCTGGGTCTTTGGCTGGGTCAAAAAACCCGATTTTGGCAAAAAAGCCAACGAAGACCTGTGGCGGCGCTTCCTACGCATCTACGAGCAGCGCAAGGTGTCCTTCAAGTGGATAAAAGGCCACGCCGGCCACCCCGAAAACGAGCGTTGCGACGTGCTAGCCGTGCAAAGCGCCCTCGGCAAAGGGCTATTGGTAGATGAAGGATACGAGGCGCTGGGGTAAGCTTTTGTACTTGCTGGCGAGCACTCAGCGCCGCGTAACTCGTGTCTGGTTTTAGAGCATGGCTGCACTAGCAGCAAGGCAGAACAACTCTCCCTAAAGAGGACCATGCTGCCTTGCTGCTAGTGCAGCACTGGAGATATAACCTCCACATCGTAGTTGGCACACGCTATTTACCAATCTACACCTAGTAAACAGCCGCCTATTCTACGCGCCGCGTCCCTTTTTATGTCGGCTCCCTCCATCACGAAGTCGCCCGCCAAGCTTCATTTCCACTCGCTGGAAGCGCTCCGGTTTTTCGCGTTTTTCAAAGTATATCTACTGCATCTGCCGCTGGCTATTCCCTCGCCGGCCCTCAACTACCTGAAGCGCGGGGGTGGCATCGGGGTGCAGTTTTTCTTCGTGCTGAGCGGGTTTTTGATTACCTACCTGCTGGTTGCTGACAAGCTGGCGCGGGGGCAGGTCGACCTGCGCCGCTTCTTTATTCGCCGTAGCCTGCGCATCTGGCCGCTTTTTTACGCGCTTGTGCTGTTGGCTTTCCTGCTGCCCGACGCCTGGGCCGACCGCTGGGGGCTGCACATGGTGGGGGGTGGCTACGTGCCCGACTGGCGCTTTTCATTCTCCTTCCTGGAAAACTATAAGATGCTGCTTACCGACAACTCGCCGCGCACTACGCCGCTGCCAGTATTTTGGTCGCTCTGCATCGAGGAGCACTTCTACTTGGTTTGGATGTTGGTCGTATTTCTATTGCCCATCCGGTGGCTGCCTTTGTTTCTGCTGGCCTGCCTGCCGCTGGCTTGTTTGTGTCGTTTTGCAGAGCCCCTGGTGCTGCCCGCCAACACGCAAGTAGATACCAACGATTTGCTCACCCACCTCGACGTCTTTGCGGTAGGTGGCCTGCTGGGCTACTGGGTGGCTACCGACTACGTGGGCTTTTCTGCCCGAATGGCCACTTGGCCGTTGCCACTGCGCTACGGGCTTGTTGCAGTGGTGCTGTTGGCAGTAGTATTTCAGGCCGATGTGCTGCCCTACGTACCTGGGAGCCTGTTCACCATCTTTCGCCCGCTCGTAATTGCCCTGCTCTTTAGCGCTTTAATTGCATTGTTTCTGCCTGCGCACTCCGCTGTTCGCATTCAAAGCCGCGTGCTGGCTTATCTCGGTACCATTAGCTACGGGCTATATGTGTTTCACATCGTTATAATTCACGTGGTATTTAACTATTGCCTAGTGCATAAGCTAGCCATCGATACTTGGGGCAAGGGCGCGGTCATGTTTCTGCTCACATTTGGTGGCTCAGTGGCGCTCAGCAGCTTATCCTTTCGCTATTTCGAGCAGCCCTTTCTGCAACTCCGCGACCGATTGACGCAGTCCTGACTTTTTTTGCTAGCAGTCTTCCTATTTTGCCCAACGAGTTCTTCCAATTCAAGCAGTTCCGCATCGACCAAAGCGACTGCGCCCAAAAAGTCAGCACCGACGCCTGCCTGCTAGGCGCGGTAGCTGATTTATGCGACGCTACCCGCATTTTGGACCTTGGCACGGGCACGGGTCTGCTAGCGCTAATGGCGGCCCAGCGCGCTCCGAATGCTGAGATTGAAGCGATTGAGATAGACCTGGCTGCCGCAGCCCAAGCGGCGGCCAACGTGGCGGCCAGCCCTTGGGCCGACCGCATCCGGGTGCACTCGCTGAGTTTGGCAAGCTACGCCGCGGCCCTACCCCCCTCTTTTAGCCATATTATTTGTAACCCGCCGTTTTTTCGGCGCAGCCTCGCGCCGCCCGATGCAGCCCGCGCCACGGCGCGCCATGCGGGCGAGGGCTCGCTAACGTTTGGGGAGATTGTGGCTTTTGCGGCGGCTCATTTGTTGCCGGGCGGCACGCTTACGGTGCTGCTGCCGCCGCCCGAGATGCAGCAGTTTGCCCAGGAAGCGCAGTCTGGTAGGCTGGCCGTGCGGGCGCGGCTAACGGTGCGGCACCGGCCGGGTGGGCGCGTTACGCGGTGTATTTGTGCGTTTGGGGGGGTAGGGACCGCAGGAACCTCTGAAAAGAGCCTGATTATTCAGGATGTGGATGGGAATTATTCGACGGAATTTAGGGAGCTGCTAGCTGGGTTTTACCTAGCGCTGTAGAGCCGCAAGAGTTGGAGTATCGTCATTGAACGACCACAACTGCGCCGCTTAAACAACGACGAGACGCAAGATTTTGTGTCTCTACAGTGCAACGCGCCATTACGCGGTTTTTACGGCGGCAGCGGCTTCCAAGCCCAGCTCGACCACGGCTTGCTCGCGCATCAGGTACTTCTGAATTTTGCCAGTTACGGTCATGGGGAAGGCTTCGACGAACTTCCAGAAAACCGGGATTTTGTTGGTAGCAATGCGGTTCTGGCAGTAGGCTGTGATATCGGCGCTGGGGGCGGTGTGACCGTCTTTGAGCTTTAGCCAGGCCATGACTTCCTCGCCGTAGCGCAGGCTGGGCACGCCAATAACCTGCACGTCGGCGATGGCGGGGTGGGTGTAGAGAAACTCTTCGACTTCGCGGGGGTAGATGTTGTCGCCGCCCCGCAGAATCAAGTCCTTGATGCGGCCCACGATGTTGAGGTAGCCCTCAGCGTCGATGGTGGCTAGGTCGCCAGTGTGCATCCAGCGGGCGGGGTCGATAGCAGCGGCCGTGGCCTGGGGGTTATTCCAGTAGCCGAGCATTACGGAGTAGCCGCGGGTGCAGAGCTCGCCGGGCGTGCCACGGGGCACGAGGCGGCCGGTTTCGGGGTCTACCACCTTCACTTCGAGGTGCGGGTGCACGTGGCCGACGGTGCTCACGCGCTTGGCCAGTGGGTCATCAACGTAGCTCTGGGCTGAGACGGGCGAGGTTTCGGTCATGCCGTAGCAAATGG
>CALMOO010000519.1 GCA_937871705.1 uncultured Hymenobacter sp. | reverse complement strand
GTGGCTTCGTTGCGAATCTTACGCTTCTCGGCCGGAATCTCGGGGCAGCCGCGATTAGTAGCCGTGCCGGGGCGGTCGGGGCAACGGTCCTGGTAGTCAGGTACGCCGTCGCCATCGCCGTCAAGTGGGCAACCCGTGGCATCTACCTGTACGCTGGCCGGAGTATTTGGGCATTTGTCGAGGTTGTCGGGCACCTTGTCTCCGTCGCTGTCCAACGCACATCCGGTGGCATCGACGCGGGTTCCGGCCGGGGTATTCGGGCATTTGTCGTCGGCATCAGCCACCCCGTCGCCGTCCGCATCGGGGCAGCCTTGCAGGGTAGCGAGGCCTTTCACGTCGGGGCACTTGTCTTGGTAGTCAGCTACGCCATCACCGTCGCGGTCGAGCGGACAGCCTGTCGCGTCCACTTTCACACCGCTGGGTGTGTTCGGGCATGTGTCCTTCTTGTCCGATATGCCGTCGCCGTCCGCATCCTTGGTTTTGCCCAGGTTGGCGCGAAGCCCGGCCGAAAACTGCAGATAACGGTCCTTCTTGTTCCAGAAGGTGGTCGCATTATTGTCAACCCCATCGAGGCGGCCATCGCTGGTCTGCAGGTAGTGCTGGCCGGCTTGCAGAAATAGGCTGGCCGACTCCCCCAAGTGGAAGTCGAGGCCCGCACCCACTTGGCCCCCAAAGGCGCCGAAACGCAGAAAGTTGTTGCCTGAGGTAGGAGTAGCGTAGCGGTCGGTCAGTACCCATGAGAAATCCGGCTCAATTAGCAGGTAAGGGTGCAGGAAGAAGCTGTCCTTAATAGGGGCTTTAATCTTGAAGCCCAGGCCCGCCATGTACATCTGCGCCTTGAAGCGCTGGCCCACGCTGTTAAAAGTGCCTTCCTCGGCGGGGGAGCGTAGGCGCATGTAGTCTAAGTCGAGCTTAATGTCAAGCACTTTGCCTATGTAGCGCGTGATGTCAAGGCCGCCGCTGTAGGGCATGTTCTTCCATTTCCAGAAGTTGTTGCCCAGGTCGCCGCGGTATTGCGTGGCGTTAGCGTGGAGGCCGATGGCCGTTCTACTGTCAGCAGTTTGGGCCTGGCTGCATGGGGCCGTCGCCAGTATAATCAAGCCGAGCAGGGCTACCTTATAGAAGTGATATTTCATATGAGGAAAGTAAAATTAAAGTAAGCGATTTACGCCTTTGCGCTTACTAAGTTTATTTTTATAGTAAATTCAAAGTCAATAAGTTATAATTAGCTCAGCCGTTATATGTTGGTAAATGCACTAATTGGCTTAGGTGGGGCCCACTTGCCATTGGTTAAGGAAGAGCTTTTAGGTGGAACTTACTTATTTCTCTAGTCCTATTCGACTCGGCAGACTGCAACTCACCTGAGTACCCATCGTAAGCGCAAGCTCTTGTTTTTAGCTGCCGCTTAGGAACAATGCTCACCGTTGTTGCTAGCAAGCCAATATATAGGCTACTCATTCCCTAACGCCCCTAACCAATGCCCTTAGCCGGCGTATAGCTGGCCTTCATGAGTGTCTTACCTACTGACCAGACTTCCTCCAACTTCGCTGACGAACCAGCGGCACCGCTGGTGCTTCCCGTTATCGAAGAAACTGCCGTCATTAACCGCGAACTGGTTGAAACTGGTCGAGTTCGTCTCACCTAAACCGTAGTGGAGCAGCAGCAAATTCTACCCATTAACCTGCGCCACAAGCAGGTTGAAGTACGTCGCGTACCTGTCAATCGCCCCGCCTTGGAAGCCTATTTTACCGCTTTCGAAGAAGGCCAAGTGAAGCTAACGGAGTCAGCCAAGCGCGCCGTGGTAGCCAAAGAAGCCCACGTAGTAGTAGAAGTGACCTTGGGCAAGCAAGTCACCGAGCGTGAACAAGTTATTCACGACACGGTGCGTAATACGGAAGTAGAGGTAGAGCAGATTCCTACCTTTACTACGACAACTGGCACTAACTACAACCAAACCACTCGTAGCAACAGCTAAGAAAGGTGGTATCTGTCACTAAGTAAAAAGGGCTGCCAGCGTTGGTAGCCCTTTTTTGTTCAAATAGCAACGAAGCTTTGTAACTCAACCACCTTTATTCATGAACCCTAATCTGCTTGAGCTTACTCAAAATTACTTTCTTGGTAGCACGGTGCACCAAGTTAGTACTGCCTTTGGCGAACGGGAAGACCACATCAGTGCAGCGCTCCGTAGCGTCATACCGCTGGTGCTCGGCGGGCTGCTGGCGCACTCGCAAGAGCCAGGCCAGGCGTCTGAGCTAACTACTTGGGCCCAACAGGTGCATAATCGAAGCTTGCTGACTGACCTTAGCAGCTTGCTTAGTGGCTTGAGTACCCTCCCGACTGCTTTCCCTATAGCCAGCAGCCTGCCGAGCCGCAGCGCCGACATGCTGCACTCCTTACTCGAAGCCAATTACTTGCCGGCCGTAGCTGGCATTAGCCAGCAGGCCTACATGCAAGCTACGGCTGTAAGCAACCTGATGAGCGTGGTAGTGTCAGTAGCACTAGGCCTGCTAGGCCGCCACATTGCCCAGCACAACTTGCAAGTTGATGGCCTGCGCAACTACCTAGGCAGCCAGCGTGATTCTATCCAAGGTGCACTGGCGACGTTACCCATCGATTTAGGCCGAGGCGTAGCGGGCCTAGCAACTGGTGCTCCTGCTGCTAAAGTTGAACCTGTCCTTCCTGCTCCCCCGCCTAGCCTGGTAGGTATAAAAGCTGCCGAAGCTAGCCCCCGTAGCGCCCTGCCGGCCACGGCCATCAATACTACGGCCGCTACTGTGCAGCCGGCGGGTCGCATGCCCCCTCCCCGCCTGGCTGTGCATACAGCAGTCCGCCAGGTAGCCCCACCGTTAGCGGTGACTCGCCGCTGGCCTTGGTTCTTGCTGTTAGCATTGGGGTTGGCTGTATTAGGATACGTTTTACTGGGGCGTCGCCCGCAGCTGGTAGTCAATGAGCAGGTCACAACGCCCGCTGCTATCACCCGCCTTGTTTCGCCGCCCGCTCGCGTGGCTGCACCTACTGGCCATTACGAGGCAACTACTGGCACCTACCGCTATGACCCGGGGGTTAGCACCATGCTACCACTGCCCACAGGTATCAACCTCACCGCCGGTAGCCACTCGGCCGAGACACAGCTCTGGCAACTGCTCACCGACAGCACCCAATCACTAACTGCTGACAAGACCTTAAGCGGCATCAGTCTCGATGGGATTTATTTCGACGCTGGTAAAGCCACGCTCACGGCCGGCTCACAGGCGCAACTCGCTAACTTGGCTGCACTACTGGTGGCTTTTCCGCGCGCCACGTTCAAGTTCGGGGGTTTCACCGACAACCAGGGCCCGGCAGAGGCTAACCTGCTACTGAGTGCCGACCGTGCCAATGCCGTGCGCAACACGCTCCTCGCGAAGGGCATCGACCCTGCACGCGTAGCAGCCCAAGGCTACGGCCAAACGCACCCGGTAGCAAGTAACGCTACTCCCGCTGGCCAAGCCCAAAATCGGCGAGTTGCCGTACTGCTAACCAGAAAATAAGCGCTGCTCATTCCGAGTAATTCATGTGCTCGCGGAGCTACCCTGCCAAACTAATGTGAGTCGATAATCTTTGCCGAATTAAAGAACTATAAGCTGCTTAAGTGTCTATACAACCACTACAATAGTTGTTTTCTGCGCT
>CALMOO010000518.1 GCA_937871705.1 uncultured Hymenobacter sp. | reverse complement strand
GTCGGTGGGCACCTGGGCTTCGCGCAAGGTTTTAGGCGAGGCGTGTGCATTTTCCTGGTGTTCGGCATCATGTTGCTGGCTGGGGAGGGTAGCGCACTCGCCCGTACCTTGCCGCTGTGTTGTTTCGCCGCCGCGCCACCCTTGTTTCTGCTGCTACCCTCCCCGACCAGGAGGTATTGGCTCGCTACCGCCAAACCGGCGATGTGGCCGACCTGGGTGCGCTTTATGAGCGGCACTTGCCCGAGGTATTTGGCGTGTGCCGTCGCTACCTGGGCCCGCCCGACGAGGACGCGCAGGATGCCAGTATGCAGCTCTTTGAGCACTTGGTGACCAAACTACGCACCCATGCGCCCGACAATTTTGCCGCCTGGCTTTATACCACAGCGCGCAACTACTGCCTTATGCAGCTGCGGGCCCGCCAGCGCGGCACCGCCAGTGGCGGCCCTCTGCTGCTGCTGCCCGATGCCAGCGACGTGGAACTGGCCGCCGCCCGGCACCTCCCCGATGCCACCGCCGATGCCGAAGAAACCGCCCAGCACGAAGCCGACCTTCAAGCTTTGGAGCTAGCGCTCAGCCACCTACCCATTGAGCAGCGCCGCTGCCTGGAGCTGTTTTATCTGGAAGAAAAATCGTATCAGGAAATTGTCAGTGCTACTGGCCTGCCCGTTAATCAAGTAAAGAGCCACCTGCAGAATGGCCGCCGTATGCTCAAGCGCGGCCTGAATAAGGAGTTGAAATGAAGAATTACTAGTGATTGATGACTAATGATAAGTTGCTAGACCTTTACTTCTTCTCGCCCTTCCTCATTAGTCATTCAAGATTAATTATTTAAAAATAAATGCTGCCCACTAACCCGCTGCTGAACGCTACTGCCCCGGCCGGCCCGCACCTGCCCGTGGCGCTGCTGCGCCAGTATGCGGCGGGCACGCTGGCGCCCGCCGCGCAGCACCGTGTTGAGGCCCACACGCTGGCCTGCCCGCGGTGCGGCGATATTCTGGAAGGCCTGCTGCAAAGCCCGCCCGCCACCACTGACCAAGCCTTGGCGCAACTGCAGCAGCGCCTGCGCCAGCGCGTGCAGCAGCAGGCTGCTTCGGCCCGGCTGGCCCCTCGGCAGCCCCACTGGCTGGTGCCGCAGCTGGCAGCGGCGGCGGCGCTGCTGCTGGGCCTGGTAGCTGGCGGCTGGTGGACGTGGCAGCAGCGGCACCCTACCCCCCCTGGTGCGCCCAGGCCCACGCCTATGGCCGTGCAGCTGCCGGCTACCGCGCCGCCCACCACCACGAAGCAACTCCCAGTTGCGCCCGCGCCCACGGGGCTGCCGCGAGCTTCGGCCAGCCGCTCGGCTCAGCCAAAGCTCGCAAAATCAGTGCTCTTGCCTGCTACTAAGCACCGGCCCTTGGTGGCCCACCAGCCAGCCAGTCGGCAGCCGCAGCCTACTCCCGACTTGCTGGCTACGGCGCCTGATGCTGCAACCGCTTCGCCGCCGGTGGCAGCGGCCCCTTTAGCGGCGCCACCATTGGCCGGGGGCTTAGCGGCCCCTTCGCGGGCGGCGCAGGATAGTGGGGAGTATAGCAGGCTGGCGTTTAAGGGCCGAGTAGCCACGCGCAGCATTGCGCCCGAGGCGGCGCGGGTGCACGATACTGCTATGCCCGCGGGCCCCGCCATAGCTCCCGCCCCGGCAGGTGGCTACGGAGCCCTGCGCGAAAAGCTGCGGCGCGAGGCGGCCGAGTTTGTGCCGGAGGCGCCTCAGCAGCGGCTATCGGGCACCGTGCAGCTGCGCCTGGCCATCGGGCCAGATGGTAAGATAGAGAAAATCAGCATAATCCGTGGCTTGCGCGAAGACTATGATGCCGAAGCCCAACGCCTGCTATGTGATGGGCCAGCCTGGGTGCCGGGCATCAGCAATGGGCGGCGGGCGGCCCAGGTAGTTGATGTGGCAGTGCCCTTCTAAGGGGCAGCTTTTGGCCGCTGAAGCAGGGTAGCGCGGCCGGCTTTACCGGGTCCCTACCCCCCTTTGGTTGTTTCAAACAGCGGGTGCCCGATGAAGCATGACGGGCTTAAACTTTTTATAAATTGTAAAACTGCTTCGCAATGAGCAATTCTCAGTTAGCAGCGGGCGATGAGCCAGCTTTTACTGCCTCCGCAATAGAGGTGCGCACTACCGCCGACGGCTCGCCGACGCTCTACGTGCCGGCGCTGGATGAGCACTACCACTCGCGCCACGGCGCGGCGCAAGAGTCGCGCCACGTGTTTATTGAAGCTGGCTTGCGGCCGCTGCTGGCAGTGGGGCTAGGCCAGCCGCGGCCGCTCCAGGTGCTGGAAGTAGGCTTGGGCACCGGCCTCAACGCGTTGCTGACGCTGGAAGCAGCTCAGGCGGCTGGGGCGAGCGTGGCATATGACGGCTATGAAACCCTGCCCCTACCCCCCGCTACGGTGGCAGCTCTGGCTCCGCAGTGGGCCGATGAACCGGCGCTGGCAGTTGCATTCACCCAGCTGCACGCAGCGCCTTGGAAGGAATGTCAACTGCTGGCACCCGGCTTTTGGTTGAGAAAAATAGAGGCGCCCGTGCAAACGGCGAGTCTGCCTGACAGCGGCTATGACCTGTTTTATTTTGATGCCTTCGCCCCCGAAAAGCAGCCCGAGTTGTGGACGGAAGCTGTCTTCGCAACCCTCTACGCGGCCGCGGCGCCAGGCGCGGTGCTGGTGAGCTACTGCGCGCAGGGGCAGTTTCGGCGCAACCTGCGCGCTGCGGGCTGGCTCACCGAGAAGCTGCCCGGCCCACCTGGCAAGCGCGAGATGACGCGGGCGCGGAAATCAATCAGCAGTTAACAATCATCAAATATCAGCTGCATTTGTAAGTGCTCAAAAAGCCGTTTTCTCGTATCTGCTTCTACTGCCTTTTGGTACCTGCTGGTTGGTACTCGTCAACTGTTAACTGATAATTGAAAAATGGCTGCTGATTCACGCATTGAAATATTTTGCCCCAACTGCCACTGGGAACCCGATGGTGGGGCGCATTGGCAGTGCAGCTGCGGCTGCATCTGGGACACGTTTGAGACGGCGGCCGTGTGCCCGCAGTGCCGGCGCCGCTGGCGCATGACGGTGTGTCCGCCTGGCCCGGGCGGCTGTGATATCTCTTCGCCGCACATCGACTGGTACCACGGGCTCGATGCCCTCATCGAGGAGCTGGTGGAGGAAGCCCTGCCCGCTCCCGTTGCCGTATGTTGCGCTCCGAATGAGTCGTAAATTTTTGGAAACCGAAAGCCCCGCCTGGGTAGCCGAGGGCATCATCACCCCCGACCAGCAGCAGCGCCTGCTGGCCCGCTACCCCGCCGACGAGCACGCCGTGGCTTTGCTGCCGCTGCTGGGCGCGCTGCTGCTGGGGCTGGGCGTGCTAAGCTACGTGGCCGCCAACTGGCAGGGCCTGCCCGAGCTGCTGCGATTGCTGTTGCTACTGCTGGCGCTAGGCGCGGCCTACGGTGGCGGCCTGTATGCGCTGCGGCGGGGGCAGGAGCCGCTAGGCATCGGGCTGCTGGGCCTGGGGCTGCTCGTGTTCGGCGGCGGCGTTATCCTGACGGGGCAGATGTACCACCTCGTGAGCTACGATGCGCGGGCGCTGCTGCTGTGGGGCGCTGCCGGGGTGGCCCTGGT
>CALMOO010000517.1 GCA_937871705.1 uncultured Hymenobacter sp. | reverse complement strand
CGTCAAAGTAGGTAATGGCGTTAATACCCACTCCAGTGCCGAAGTCCACTGCTCCGCGGCGCATCATCAGGGCATATAGCCCTTTGTAGGCCGCGCTACCGCGGCTGCGCAGGCTTCGCAGCCGCAGGGGGTAGAAGCTGGCCTCACGCACAGTAGCCGGCTCGCCCTGTCCGGTCGTCAGCCAAGGCATCACCTCCTGCACGTCGTGGGCAAAGCGAGTTTCGGTGGCGCTGCCGTACAGCTCCCCTAGTACCCCCGACCAAAACCAGCGCTCCAGCCGGGCGCGGGCGCCGCCGTGGTCCAGCCCACCCGGCCCCAGCAGCGTCAGTAAGGCCGCAAGCGGCACGAGCTGCGTGGTGTAGGGCAGGTCGCGGTGCGCAAAAATGTGCTGTGTGTGTAGAAACTTGGCCGCCGCCACAAATCCCTGTTGCGTCTTATCGGCCCAGGTCGTGTAGGCGCTCAGGGGCAGGCGCAGCAGGTCCTTGCGCTTGCACGTTACGCCTGGCAAGGCGTCGGCCGGGTTGCCTTCCTGCTGTTTTTGGCGCCGGTGCTCGTAGGTGGCCACCAAGCTCAGGGCCTGCAAAAAATTGTCGCTCGGCACCTGGGCCAGCACTTTGTGCTTGCGCAGGGCCGTGGCCCGTGCTGTCCAGTCGTCGCGCAGGTTAAAGTCATCGATGGCAAATGTGGCCGTAATCAGCTCAAACACCGTCAGCGACACGCCCCCCGTGTTCACCTTCTCAAACACCTGGCAAATGGCCGCCTTCGGCGATTCCTTGCCCAGCTTAATTACCGGCAGGTTGTACTGCTGAATGGCCAGCAGCACCAGCTGGTAGAAGCGCATCCAGCGCTCCAGCCGTTGCGGCGCATCGGCCAGCTGTTCCTGCGTCAGGTACTGCTGGTAGTCAAATTGCCACTGCATGGTGGCCACGCTGTCAAACGCCAGGTTCAGCGGAAACAGCTCGTGCTGCCACTCGGCCGCCTGGGTGCTGTAGTCCTGCTGCACCTCGCCCCGGAAGTTGCGTACCTGCCGGTTTTCGGGTAGGCTCAGCACGGCCTCCTCCAGGTCAGCCTCCGGTTCCAGGGCCTTGCGCATATCCAGGTAGTACCAGCGCTTCATTTCCACGCCGCGCGCGTCGCGGGTCAGCACCGGGTTGCGGCTATACAGGCTCTGATATAGCGAAGTCAGCCGCTGCTGCCCGTCCAGTATCAGCCGGTCGGCTTCGGTGCCAGCCACGGAGGCCGGAGCGCCCTCTACTGTTCGCGTCTTAAACTTCACGCTCGGGTTGCCGGTCTGCAGCACCATAATGGCCCCAATGGGATACGTCTGCGCCAGGCTGCCAATCAAACTCACGATGTGGTGGTCGTCCCACACCCAGCCTCGCTGAAAATCAGGCAACTGTATCTGGCCCTGATGAATGTTGCGCAGCAGGTCGCCTAGCGGCTCCTTGGTGCTGTCGAAGGTAGAAATGGCTTGTACCATACAATAAACTAGTAGAAGAGGAGAGAGGCGGCTACGCTTCCTGAGTAGTAAGAATGTCACGCAGCAGCCCGTCCGTCTCGGCTTCCAAGGCGAAGATGTCGCCCGCTATTTCTTCCAAACTTCGCAGCCGCTGTGGCTGGTAGAAGTAGCGCGTGAACGATATTTCGTAGCCCACCTGCGTCTTGTCCTCGTCCACCCAGGCGTCGGCCGCGTGTGGCCATACCTCCCGCGCCACAAAGCCCGCAATGCCGCCTTCTTCCAGCAGCGGTACCTGCTCAGTGTCGCGCAGCTCCGTGTCGGGCTCGTAGGTCACAGCCTGACTGCCCTCCACGAAGGTGCCACCCAGCCGAGCTGGCGCGTGGGCATCGCCGGCCACCGCCTTGCGCTCGGTGCGCCGCACCGGTATGGCGGCTTCGTCTCGCTCGGTCAGGCCGCCGGTTTGCAGCAGCTTGGTGCGCTTGGCTGTCCAGCGCAGCTTCGCGGCCTTGGCCGCCGCTTCCACCGTGGCCACAAAAGCGTTGAAGTTCGGGTGCGGACCCGCGCCCACTTGCCCGGCCACGGCCGCCACCAGCGGGGCCAGGTCTTCGTCCTTGGCCTCGGCGCAGGCCTTGCCAAAGGCACGCAGCCGCTCGGCTGTCAGCTCTACCCGCAGCCGCAACGGCCGCTCCACCACCACCTTGTGGTAGCCAAAAGCCTCGTTCGGAAACAGCTTGCTCTGCTCGCTTTTCTCCATCTCTATAAACGCCTCCACAATGCGCGCCTGGTGTTGCGGGGCCAGCTCGCAGTTCTTCTTACCCAGGTTCTTGCGCAGCGGCTGCTGCCAGCCACTGGCATCTATCAACTGCACCGTCCCCTTGCGGCGCTCCTCCTTCCGGTTGCTCAGCACCCAGATGTACGTCGCAATGCCCGTGTTGTAAAAGATGTTTAGCGGCAGCGCGATAATGGCTTCCAACCAGTCATTCTCCAGTATCCAGCGCCGGATGTTGCTCTCGCCCTGCCCCGCGTCGCCCGTAAACAGCGCCGAGCCGTTGTGAACCTGCGCAATGCGCGAGCCCAGCGCCGTCTTGGTTTTCATCTTGGCCAGCTTGTTCGCCAAAAACAGCAGCTGCCCATCCGACGACCGTGTGAGCAAGCTAAACGCCGCCTCACCCGCGTACGGAAATACAAACCGCCGGTCGTTGATTTCTTTCTTGCCGCCCATCTGCTCCAAGTCCTTGCTCCAGCTCTTGCCGTAGGGCGGGTTGGCCAGCATGAAGTCAAACTGCATAGCCTCGTGTCCGTCCCGGCTCAGCGTCGAGCCATACGCGAAGTTCTGCGCCTCCTGGCCCTGGCCCTTCAACAGCAAGTCAGCCTTCGTAATGGCATAAGTCTCGGGCTGCACCTCCTGCCCGTACAAGTGAATCTGCACGTCCTTGCCGTGGTTGGCCGCCAGCTTGTGCAGCCGCTCCTCGGCAGCCGTCAGCATGCCGCCCGTGCCGCAGGCGTCGTCATACACCAGGTAAGTAGTCGAGCTGATGCGGTCGGCCACCGGCATAAAAATCAGGTCGGCCATCACGCTCACCACGTCGCGGGGCGTAAAATGCTCCCCCGCTTCTTCGTTGTTCTCTTCGTTAAAGCGCCGAATCAGCTCCTCGAACACCGTGCCCATGGCGTGGTTGTCCAGCGCCGGCAGCTTCTCGCTCCCGTCATCGTTCAGCACCGGCGTCGGCGCGAAGTTGATGGTCGGCGCCAGAAACTTCTCAATCAGAAAGCCCAGCGCATCGGCCTCCATTAGCGTCGGTATCTGGTTGTTGAACTTGAACTTGTCCAAAATCTCGCGCACGTTTTCCGAGTACCCGTTCAAATACGCCCGGAAGTCGGCCTCCAACTGCTGCGGCAGCGCTCGCGAGGGCAGGTCCCGCAGCCGAAATGGCGACGCATTGTAAAACGCTTGCCCCGAGGCCTGGCACAAAGCCGCGTCCTGCTCCGTGATACTGAACTCGTCAAGCATCCGCTTCTGCTCGAGCACCGCCTGCTTGGTGGGTTCCAGCACCGCATCCAGGCGGCGCAGCACTATCATGGGCAATATCACGTCGCGGTACTTGCTGCGTACATACACGTCACGCAGCACATCATCGGCAATACCCCAGATAAAGTTTACTAAAGCAGTGTGTTGGCTTGAAGTCATATAATTCTAATAGGGTAGGAAGCGTAAATAAGCGGATTGACCTTTGCTCGACCATGTTGCAGTTACGCCGCTGGCATTCCGTAGCCGCTTTTTACATTCAGGTCCAGTAGCTGCGCGTATAGCACCGCCATATTGCGGCTGGTGGCTGCCCAGTGGATTACCAGGTTTAGTATCGTTTCCGCATCAGTTGCGTAGCCCATACGTCCATCGGCCCCCCGCCGCCCATTGGGTCGAATGCGATGGCCCCTGGTAAGGTAGGTGTTTTTCTCCTCGTAAATCCGGTCTCTGTCTTCCTTGTGAAACTTACTTTGCGGGAGATACTTTTTCAGCAGCTTGTCAATGCCCAAGTAGTACATATTGTACATGTTTTCCGGGTCCGACACGTAGCCTACTGCATAGTCGCGCAGCTCCTGTTCGGTAACAACTTCACCAGTGAGCGAAATTTTTAGCTGCTCGCCTTTCACCGCATCAGTGCTGGCGAGCAACATCGCCCGCTCTTCATCCTCGGGCGTTAGCTTGGTGCCTTGGTCCGGCGTAGCGGTCGTGTCGACGGGGGTAATGTCCTCGCCATCCACGGGCGCTTGGTCGTTAGGGTCTTGCATGGTGCTTATTGGTAAAAGGCGAATACTTGTTTTTTGAGTGCCGTTGTATTTTCCAGCACTGTGCTCGACCAGGAGAATACGTTTAGCCCGTCGAGTGCTAGCTCCACGTTCGGGAACTGCGACCGGTACTTGGTCCAGGCTTTATCATCGCCCGCTTGGTGCATATCGTACATCGCGAAGTTGTACACGATGCTCGGGTGAATCTGCCACTCCTGCGCTTTCTTAGCTACTACCACCGCATTACCTAAGAACGGACGGACGTACTTGCTCTTGTCACGTGAGCACAGATACTCCCGCGCAAAGTCGTTGGCCTTATCTTCATTCAGCAAAAAGATGTCGGGGTCGCCGGTCAGGTGCACCCGGTTAGCACGAATCTCCTCCCAGTCGTACAGCACGTGGTGCAGCTCATGCAAGAGGGCAAACCACAGCGTCGGGTAGCTTTTATTATAGTCCGTCAACACAATACCAGGCTTGTCCTGCACGGCCAGCGTAGCGCCATGCACTAATACATTGCGTAGTAACGGCTGATACATTACGGTTACTCCGCACCGATACAGCGCCTGTACCACCGTAGCTAGTCCTTGCGCCACATTCTGCGTGAAGGGTCTAATCTTCGGTATTAGCTCCAGCAGCTGCTTACGCTCATAGGGGTAGGGATTCTGCAATCCTACTAGGTGAGCATGAGCCGACCTTACCCAGAAGTCGCGCATCTTATCGCTAGCACTGCGCTTCGATTGCATGAAGAGCGAGGTGATAGCACCTGTTTCGAACCCATCCGCTTCCCCAAGTCCGAAAAACTCCCGCAATCGAGTTGCTACTTCTTCTGGGCTCGATTTGCCAGCCAGTACGTTCCCTTGCTTAAGGCCCTTCAAATCAAACGTGTCTAAAAGCCACGTCTTCATCTGTACCCGGTCCACATCCTCTTTTACCGTTACATTTTGGCGAGCATACAAACTGGCAAACTCGTTATCGTTAAGCCGCAGAAAGCGAGCTAACTTTAACGCGTTGGCATAGTCAATCCTTTTGGCTGACCCATCTAGAATAGCGTGTAAAGCTTTGTTCTCAATCTCTAGCAGTTGCTGGGCCTGATGCTGGGTCACCCCAAGCGCCAGCAACCTTGCTTCGAACTGCTGTCGTAAGTCGACGGCTTCAAAGCGCGAATTAGCATCACGCAGTAGCTCTTCAATAGTCTCCATGATGTCGGGTAAATTTACCCGACAAATATATGGCATAAATCCGCATAAAATAATAAAGTCGGGTAAATTTACCCGACTTTATACTGATGTTGCTTCAATAGGTTCTCTGCCCGTGGCCATGACTTGCGTGCCTCAGGTAACCTGAGCTGCTTCCCATTGAAGCGCTGCACTCCGTACTCGTGCCCGCCCAGCTCTCCAAACCCCTCCGCCACCTGCACCCGATAGTCGCCATCAATCCAAAATAGGTGCCGGTCAAATGCCCGGTGCAAGTTTGGGCACAGCGCCAGCCCGTTACCAATAGTATCATCGTGGCTCACCGACCAGGGCACGATGTGGCAGGCATCGAGTAGAGGAGCTGCCCCCGTCGTGCTTACCAGCTGCAAGCCCGACACCGCGCAAGTCGACTGGTACGCCCGCAACACCTCCCGACTAAATACGGCGCTGCGCACCAGCACCTCCGTTTCATCCGCCACATCCACCGCCCGGTTATACACGGCCGCCGGCTCCTCCAGCATCAGTCGCCCCAGGTTATCCAGCTTTTCCTGCCCCGCCCGCGGCCGGAAATAGTGTCGCGTCAGCGGGAAGTAGCGCACTAATAGCGCCTGCCTAACATCCTCCCGCGCCACCGGCTGCTGCACCAGTTCCCACAGCGCCGTATCCAGCGAAGCGTAGGCAATGACCTCCCGCAAGTGCCCAAAGCTGCGCACCGACTTCGACGAGGTCAGCACCATCTCCTTCCCTGGCCAAGCGTGCAAATGCCAGAAGCCGCTGCTCTGCAAGTGAAAAAACGGTAGCTGAAATGGGGAAGCCGCGTACACCGGCCCCGGACTCAGCAGCTGGCAGTACGCCTTGAAAGCCGCAATTAGCTCCGGCGTAATCGCAATCCGATTATCTCGAATTAGCCCTTCCTCTACCCCCTCCAGCACGGCTAGCAGCAGCGCCGGCTTATAGGGCGATTCTACTTTTACCCCGTCAACCTTCTCCGAATCCACCCTTAGCTTAACAAGTCGAGTCAGGTAGGAAGCGAGGTAGTTCACGGCTGTTAGCGGAAGTAAGCGAGCTTCCAAAAGTAGCGGCCTGAATGTTATTCGGCCGCCGCAATGCCTAAAGCGGTTCTAAAGTCAAAGCCCAGGTCGTCTGGCTCCCATCTCCTTGGGGGACGCGATTAAAGCGAACCGGGGTCAGCCTCACAGGGGGCCGTGAGGCTAGCCCGACGCCTGCTCCAGCGTCATTTTCACCACCGCGTACACCATCTCCCAGCGGATGCGCCCACCCTTGGCCGCCACCGCCAGCAGATACTGCTCCGTCACAAAGCTTACCAGTTCCGCCGTCGTGTCGCCCTGGTCGAGCTGGGCCGGTAGCACCAGCTCCCACGGAGCCCGCCCCGGCCGGCTAATCTCGATAATGCGCTCTTGACTCATACTAAGTTGGCGCTCAACCTTTGCCTCAATTAAAAACCGTGCAGTTGCCATGTGTACCGGTATAGAAATAGAATAGAGTAGTAAATTCAGTTAACACCTCAGCCCCCACAGCTCCCCCCATTTCGTGGTAAACGCCGGGCTCCTCACGTCTCGCCGCATGGCCCACGCCTCGCGCTGTCCAGGCCGCGCCACCGCCGCACCTACCTTCACCGTGCCGGTTCCATAGCGCTCATTAAGCGCATCCATCGCCCGCATCAGCTTCGACCGTTCCGGCGACCGGGCCACCTCTGCAAACAGCAAAGCCTGCTGGTCGGCCCCGGCCCGCTCTAGTCCATCCAGCACTACCCCCGCCTTCACGTAGCGCCGGCCCGGCCGCCATAGCCGCTCCAGGCCGCATTGCGCCGCGCGCACCAGGGTCAGGGTGTCATCAGTAGCTACTGGCAGCGTTAGTTGCGCCGAAAACGAGTAGGGTGGGGGAAGCCCCGCGTACTTGCTCGTTTCCACAAACACCGTCAGCAGCCGCGCTTCCAGCCCCTGTCGTCGCAGCTTCTCCCCGGCCCGCGCCGCGTGGCTAGCCACGGCCCCCGCCATGTCGGCCAGCTCTGTCAGCGGCTGCCCAAACGAGCGCGTGCAAGCTAGCGACTTACGGGCCTCATCCTCCACGGCCACCCCCGCGCACGGAAACCCCCGCAGCTCGTGAAGCAGCCGCGCGCCCACCACGCCACCCAGGTTCTTCCGCGCCCAGGCGTCGCCTACCCCCGCCAGCTCGCCCGCCGTTCGGATACCTACCGCCGCCAGCTTGGCCGCCGACCGGCTGCCCACGCCCCATACGTCCCCTACAGCCACCTGCGCCAGCGCCTCGCGCCGCTGCGCTTCATCACTCAGCACCAATACGCCCGGCCCCGAGTTGGCCAGCTTGGCAATTTTGGCCAGCCGGTTGGCCAGCTTAGCCAGCGTCTTAGTAGGAGCCACGCCCACGCACACCGGAATCCCCGTGCGCTGCTGCACGGTTCCGCGCACCTCGCCCGCCCAATCCGTCAAGTCGCGGTAGCGCTTTCTCTCCAAAGCACAGTGCTGTGCCATCCCCGCCAAGTCTAGAAAGGCCTCATCTATCGAATACACCTCCACCGCCGGCGCCACTTGGCTCAGGCACCACATCACGCGCCGCGACATGTCCCCGTACAGCTCGTAGTTCGACGAGCATACCACCACGCCGTGCCGCTCCATCAGCTCCCGCACCTTGAAGTACGGCTCGCCCATCCGCACCCCCAGCACCTTCGCCTCCTGCGACCGCGCTATCACGCACCCATCATTATTGCTGAGCACCACCACCGGCCGCCCCTCCAGCTCCGGCCGAAATACCCGCTCACACGAAGCGTAAAAATTATTGCAATCAACCAAGCCAAACATAGGGTGGGAGGGTAGGGGTGAGGTGAAGGAGCAGAGGTAAACGCAAGAAGTCGTCAGGCTCCCTTCTCCTTTTCATAGGAGTAAGGCGCCACGTCCACAGTCGGCAGGCTCCCCTCTCCTTTTCGGAGAGGGGCTGGGGGTGAGGCGCTACATCCGCACATACCCCTTCCCCCTCCGCCTTTCCCCCACCAGTGGGTGCAGCACCGCCACCACTACCCCCCAAATTCGCAGCGCCTCCTGGTCGCGCACCACTATCGGCTCAAAAGCCGCATTCTCCGCCACCAGCGCCACCGAGTCTATCCCCTGGCGCAACCGCTTCACCGTGAACTCGCCCTCCACGCACGCCACCACAATATCTCCATCGCGCGGCTCCATGCTGCGGTCTACCGCCAGCACGTCCCCGTCGTGAATACCAGCTCCACGCATGCTCTCGCCCACCGCCCGCGCCAGAAACGACGCATCCGGGTGCCGCAGCATCAGCCGGTTCAGGTCCACCAGCTCCGATTGGTAGTCATCCGCCGGCGATGGAAATCCGCACACCAGCAATGTGTCAATAAATGGGATAAGCCCCGCATCTAGCCGGACATCCCCAAGCAGCAATAAATTGGTCATAGCAGGCAAGCAACGTGTTATACGCTGCAAGTATACGAGCCTACTAACCTAATTAGTTTGCTATATGTTAAACATGTTAGTAGTCGCGCAACTCATAAAGTCAAGTAAGTTGCTATCAGTCAAAGTATTTTATCAAATTAATAAAATTTATTTTATGCCACTACAAAGTTTTGGGAGCACCCTGGCTTTTCGACTTCTAACTGATTATTGCTAGGCCTACTCCAGGTATCAACTAGCCTCCATAAGCAATTGAAGAGCGCCTTTTCTTACCCTAATTCTGCAGACGGCGTCTGCAGAATTCGAGCTCAAACATTCTCCATACACTGTCTAGAGAATGTTTGGGCCAGGAGCTATTAACAGGTATAATCGCTTGTCATTGCGAGCATGTTGCGCATCAAGCAAGGACGCGGCAACCGCCGCAGAATGATGCCCGAACGACTCGCTCTGCGGCGGTTGCCGTACTGTACTCGCAATAAGAGGTGAATATTTTACGACAGTGTACACCCTAGTAGTTATAGTAAACAGTTGCAAGCAAAAGCTCT
>CALMOO010000516.1:2519-11608 GCA_937871705.1 uncultured Hymenobacter sp. | reverse complement strand
ATGCCTTACCAGAGAAAAACTCGACACTCGGGTGCTTTCGGCTTCATTTTCGCGTTAGGTGGGGGTAGGCGGCGGCTTATTTTTGCCTAAAACCACTTTACTACCTTTTTCTGATGCGTAAAATCCTGCTTGGTTTTCTGCTGTTTCTGGTGGTGCTGGTAGCCGCGGCGGCACTAGCCCCATTCCTGTTTAAAGACAAGCTCCGGGCACTGGCTGACAAGCAAATAGCCCAGCGCGTGCGGGCCAAGGTGCAGTACAACCCCGCCGATATCGACGTGACGCTGCTGAGCACATTCCCCGATTTGGGGCTCGATATCCGGAACCTGCGCGTGATTGGCGTCGATTCCTTTAGCCGCGACACACTGGCTTTCTTACCTCGCCTGCGCGTGGGATTAGACTTGATGTCGGTTATAAAAGGCCAGCAGATTGACATTAAAAGCGTGTCGCTGGAGCAGCCCGACCTCTCGTTGCGCCGCCTCAAGAGCGGGCGCGCCAACTGGGACGTGATGATTTCGGACTCGGCGGCCGCGTCTAAAGGCCAGGATACGAGCCAGGTAAACCTCGCCATTCGGGGCTGGGAAATAACCAACGGCCGCCTGCGCTACGACGACCTCACGATACCCGTGCGCGTGGATGCGCGCGGCGTGAACCACACCGGCAAGGGTGACTTTGCCCGCAACATCTTCGACCTCACCTCCAACACGACTATCAGCAAGCTCACGGCCAACTACGCTGGCCTCGACTACCTGACCGACAAGCAGGTAACCGCCGATATTGCCATGAACATGGACCTGACCAAGAGCCTGTACACCTTCAAGGAAAACCAGGTGAAGCTCAACGACTTTCCGTTCAGCTTTGCGGGCGCCGTAGGGCTGCCAAATGCCACCGATATTACCTATGATGTGACATTTAAAGCCTTGCAAACCGACTTTAAGAACATCCTTAGCCTGGTGCCGGGCGTGTTTACCGAGAAGTTTAAGAACGTCGATGCCAGTGGGCAAGTGGCGTTTAATGGCTACTACAAGGGCGTGCAAAACCAACTGCACATGCCCGGCTACGGCCTGAACCTGACCGTAACTAACGGCCGCTTTAAGTACCCCGACCTGCCGCGTGAAGCCAAGAATATCAACGTGGCGATGGTGGTAGATAACCCTTCGGGCTTCACCAATAACGTGAAGGTCAACGTGTCGAAGTTTCACCTCGACCTGGGTAGCGACCCGGTAGATGGCAACGTGGCCATCGACGGCCTCGACCCGATGAAGGTAGATGGCCGCGTGAAAGCCAACGTGAATCTGGCCGAAGCGCTGAAAGTGTACCCCGTAGCGGGCCTAAACATGCGCGGCCAATTTTTCGTGGATGCCACGGGCAAGGGCACGTACTCGAAAACCCAGATGCCGGTCGTGAATGCCGCCATTCGCATGACCAACGGCTACGTGAAGTCGAATAAGTTTCCGGCACCGATTGAGGATATCAACCTGAATGGTACCGTGGTGAACACGACCGGCCAGGTGAACGACACGCAGGTAAACTTGTCGCAGTTTCACATGGTGCTCGAAGGCGAGCCGCTCGACGGCCGCCTCACGGCCCATAACATCAACCAGCCGGTGTTCGACGCCAACGTGAAAGGCACCGTGGACCTCACCAAAATCACCAAGATTTTCCCGCTCGAAGGCATGACCGTGACCGGCCGCGTGAGTGGCAACGTGGCGGCGGCCGGCAACATGGCCGACGTGGAAGCCGGCCGCTACCAAAACGTGAAAGCCAGCGGCTCGGTGCAAGTTAAAAATGTGACCTACAGGAGCAAAGAGCTGCCGCAGGGCGTGAATATCAGCAGCGCCGCGGGCACGTTCAACAACAACCAGATTGCCATTCAGAGCCTCAATGGCACGGCCGGCAGCTCCGACTTTGCGGCCAACGGCACGGTGAGCAACTACCTGGGCTACCTCTTCACGCCCGGCCAGCCGCTGCGCGGCACGATGAACGTGACGTC
Source organism: uncultured Hymenobacter sp. (assembly GCA_937871705.1). Taxonomy (GTDB): domain Bacteria; phylum Bacteroidota; class Bacteroidia; order Cytophagales; family Hymenobacteraceae; genus Hymenobacter. The sequence continues at coordinate 9,618 of CALMOO010000516.1, read as the reverse complement.
GCACAACTTCAACGTGAACGAGTTTATGGTGGACCCCGTGACGGAAAAGGCCACGCCCGGCGCCGTGAAGGCCGCGCCGGCCAAAGCCGATGGGGTAGTACCCATCCCGAAGTTCTTCGACCTGGTGCTCAATAGCAAGGTGGATAACGTGACCTACGACAATCTGAAGCTGACCAACGCCACCGGCACCGTGGCGGTGAAGAACGAAATCGCTACCCTCCAAAATCTGACTTTCAACACGCTGGGTGCCACCTTTGGCACTACGGGCAGCTACAATACCCAGAACCTGGCGCACCCCAAGTTTGACCTGGGGCTGAATATCAAGAACCTCGATTTTCAGAAAGCGTTCGGCGCGTTTAACACCGTGAAGGCGCTGGTGCCGCTGGCTTCGGCGGTGCAGGGCGTATTCGGCACCAACTTCAACGTGAGCGGCGAAATGGGCCAGGATATGTTTCCGAAGCTGAGTACCTTGAGCGGTAAAGGTTTGTTTGACATCGTGAAAGCCAGCGTGTTGCAGTCACCGGTGCTCTCGCAGATTTCGAGCCTTACTACCCTGCCCGAACTCAAGAACCTGCAAGTGCTGAACCGCGTGGTGAACGCCGAAATCGTGAATGGCAACTTCGTGGTAAAGCCCTTCGACCTGACGGTGGGCGACGTGAAAATGACCATCGGCGGCTCGAATAATCTGTCCGGCCTGCTCTCGTACGTCACGGCCATCAACGCGCCTACCGGCAAGCTGGGCTCGGCCCTGAGCAGCAAGCTCACGCAGCTTACCGGCGTGCAAAACATCCAGGGCACCGACCGCGTGACCTTGGGCCTCAATATCGGCGGCAACATGACGAGCCCCGTGGTGAAGCTGGCCAGTGGCAGCCTCAAGGACCAAGGCAAAACCATCGTGACCAATGTGGTGAAAACCAAGCTTACCAACACCCTGCTCGACCTGGCTACCAAGAACCGCGCAAAAACCGATAGCACGCAGAAAACCAGCGCGCTATCGCAGGAAGATGCCCAAGCTAAGCTCCAGCTCGAAATTCAAAAGAAGAAGCTGGAGGCGCAGGAAAAAGCCAAGCAAGCCATCGGCGCGGGCCTCAACAGCTTGTTTGGGGGTAGGAAAAAAGCGGCACCCGCCGACACAACCAAGAAGTAATCTAGTATATATCTTCACCAAAAAGGCCCGTTCTCGCTGGAGAAGGGGCCTTTTTGCTTGAGTTTGAATCTGGTTATCTGGCACTAGCGCAGCTTTTGCACTAAGGCCAGCAGTTCGTGCTGTGTGGTGCGGGTAGCGTCCTGGTCGTACCAGGCGTGCACCTGCGTGGTCACGTCTTTGCCGGGCACTTCGCGGGCCTTTAGGTCTTGCACGATGGCTTGGAGGGGGGTAGGGCGCGGGCCCCACACGCCCGCTTCGGCGAGCGAGTCAGCGTGCAGCACCACGGCTATCGGCATGGCGCGGCCGCCGTTGGTGAGGTAGCGGTCCATGAGGTCGAGGTTGGCATCGCGCAGAAAATAGCGCGTTTCGAGGTGGCCGCCGCTGGCTTGGGCCACTGCTTCGATAATGGGCACGGTTTCAGAGCCGTCGCCGCACCAGCCTTCGGTGATGATGGCCCAGATGTAGCGCTGCGTGAGCTGGCTCACAGCGGCTTGCAGCTCGGGTAGCAGCGTCACGGTGGGCGTAATGCGGTCCATACGCGCCTGGCCTTCCTGGTAGTAGGGCAGCAGCTTAGCTTGGTGAGGGTCGGGGACGGGCTGAGCTAGCGCCTCGGTGATATGCTGCCGAAAGGCGGGGTAGGAAAGGCCAGCGGCTAGCTGGTCGGCAGTGAGGACGGGTGCGGAATTGGACATAAACAGAGTAAAGAAAGAACGGCCTTATAGCTCAATAAGCCCGTAAAAGTTGTGGCTCGCCGCCCTACCCCCCTCTTGGTAGCCAAGCCAAAAAAGCATGGGCTCCGGCAGCTTAGCGCGCAGAGCCCAGGCTAAGGAGAAAGCAGCAATTACAGCCTACAGCTGCGGCTGCACCTGCCCGCTCACTTCGCGGCAGTAGGTGATGAAGTCGGAGTTAACTGGCTCCAGGCCAGCCTCGCGCATCTTGGTAGCTACCTGGCCACGGTGGTAGCTGGCGTGCACCACGCAGTGAGTCAGGATGTCGCTCACCTGCGAGTCGAAGGCGTCGCCTTGCGAGTTGGAGTACTGGATATGGCGGTTCAGCTCGGCCTCATCGGCGTTGGCGCACAGCTCGGCAAAGCGCTGCGACGTCTGCTCGTGCCAGTGGTGCAGGCCGGCCAGGTCGTGTTCCTGCCACACTTTGAGCGGGCTTTGCGTGCCGCTGAGGCGGGCAATCCAGATGGCCTGCGCATTGATGACGTGACTAAAAATGCGCAATGCGGGCTGCGGGGCTTCTTTGCCCGCGGCCACCGACGAATCGAGGCGACGCAACAGCGTTTCGTTGGCCCATACGTTGAAAACGCCGAGCTTGGCGATGGTATTAATCATTGAAGTGGTAGTTGAAAGAAGTAAACAGTTGGTTTGTCATAGCAACGACAAACCAGCACTCACCGTGGGTCTTGCCACACGAGCTGTTCGTTGGTTTTGGTTTTGTCGAAATTAGCGCACTTGCCGTCGCCTTTGCCCGTAAGGCCACCCTCGGGGCGGCACAGGATGTTGCCCTTTACGTCGTACAGCGTCGATTGCTGGTCGCAGCACGGCGCCGATTCGTAGTACACCGTCTGGCCCGCGTACTGGTAGCGCACGATGCGGATAATCGGGTTACGCTTGCGCGTGGCCAGAATGCCCTGGATGTGCTGCCGCAGCCACTGCGGCCGGGCCAGCGTGTCTTCGCGCATGTCGCGCTCGGGCACGTCGTTCACGGTGTTGGCGCTGGTGGGGGCGGGCGTATCGCGCTCACTCACAAAGCCTTCGGAAGGGGGGGTAGTCGGCGTGTTCACCACCACGTCTTGCTGGCAGGCGCCGAGCAGCAAGGCCAGCGCGGTAAGAGGAATAAAAGAGCGACGCATAGCGGCTGAAGCAGAAAAAACACGTAAAAAGTGCTTAGCCTTACGCCAATTGGCCCCTAATAGTTAGCGCGGCAGCAGCGCCCATATTTTTGGGCCAAATACCAGCCCGCCCACCACCAGCGCGCCCAGCGCTGCCAGCAGCACCGCCGCCGCCGCAATATCCTTGGCCCGGCCCGCCAGCGGGTGGTAGCCCGGCGATGCCAGGTTGGTAAGCGCCTCAATGGCCGTGTTGAACAGCTCGGCCGCCCACACGCCGGCCACCGCCAGCGCCACCAGCGCCCACTCCGTCGGGCGCAAGTCAAAGTAGAAACCGGCGCCCAGCACCACGGCCGTAGCCACCGCATGAAACTGCAGGTGCAGCTCCGAGCGCAAGGCCATCCCTACCCCCCTAAAGGCATGCCCAAAAGCCGCGGCCCGGCGCTGCAGCAAATTCTGTTGGGCGGCCCCAGGCGGCACATAGGGAAGTTGGTTGTTAGCCTCGGGCATCATACTCCTTGAAAACGGACTGCCGCAGCGCGTCCCACTCTGGCCGAATGATGCTGAAAATCACCGTGTCGCGCCGCACATTGCCTTGCGTGAGGCGATGGCGACGCAAGGTGCCTTCCTTGGTGGCGCCCATGCGCTGCATGGCTTGCTGCGATTTTAGGTTACGGCTATCGGTTTCCAGCTCTACCCGCTCGTAGCGCAGGTCGTCGAAGGCGTGGCACAGCAGCAGGTGCTTGGCCGCGCGGTTGAGGCCAGTGCGCTGAAAATCCCTGCCCACCCAAGTGTAGCCAATGCTCAGGCGCTGGTCGTCGGGGAAAATATTATAATAGCTGGTGCTGCCGGCCAGCTGGCCAGTAGCGCGGTCCACGATGGCAAAGGCGTAGCGCCGGCCAGCCTGGCGGTCGTGCACGGCCTGGGCCAGGTAGGCGGCCAGGCTCACCGCATCGTCGGCGCGGCTGAGGGTAAATTCCCAGATGTCGGGGTCGAACGCCACCACTTTCAACGCCTCAAAGTCGGCGGTTTCGAGCGGGCGCAGCCGCACACGGCTGTTTTCGAGTACCAGGTTCTTGCTGAAGTCCATAGCGTGCAGAAGAGGGGGGTAGGGAGCCTACAAAGATGCTGGAAAAAGAAAAAACCTCAGCTTAAGCCAAGTGGCTCAGCCCTAGCCCGCGTAGCAGCACCTCATACTCGGCCGCCGACAAGTGCCCGCCGCTGGCTTGTGGGTGGCCGTGCGCAAAATTGGCGGGCGGCGCCTGGCCCGCACGCCGAAATGCCTCGCGCAGCAGGTCCGGGATGTGCAGCCTGCGGCTGCCTGCGCGCCCCGAAATGGCAACTTGCCCCGGCGCCAAGTAGCCTAGGTTGGCGCACAGCACCACGCGGTCGGGCAGGCGTCCTATCCATTGCTGCGCCACGAGCGGATGAATCTGGGCCGGCGAATCGATAGTGACAAGCGCCACGGGTAGGGCATCGGGTAGGTCTTTGGGCGGAAAGCGGGGCGGCTGCTTGCGAGCCACAGCCAGCTCGGCGGCCACCTGGGCGCGGTAGCTGGCCAGCACCTCGTCCTGGGCCAAGGGGCGAGGGTTATCGTCGTGCAGCAAGTGCTGCAAAGGCCGGTCGAGGTCGAAAGCGCCGGCACGGCGGGCGGCGTTGCACAAGGCCACGGCTTCTTTAAGGTACTTGGCGGTGTACTGCTTTTTGGTTTGAGCCAGTGGCTCCCAGTCGGCTTTCTCGCCCAAGTCGGAGATAACGCCAATGGCCGCTACCCACTGCAAATCAGTCATATCGGTTTCGGCCGCTAGCAGCTCATACGCCAGCCACGCCGAGCACGGCACGGGGTCGAGGCCATAGCCGGTGAGCACCGTGGCAAGCGGCGCGGGCGGCTGTCCCTCCGGAATGTGGTGGTCGACGTAGAGCACCGGCACGCCATCGGCTTCCAGCGTGCCCTGCGCGTGCACCCCCAGGTCGGTGACGATGAGCGCGTCGGGCTTCGCAGCCAATAAACGCTCGCGCACGCTGGGCGTCAGAAACGCGTTTTCGCCCTTGCCCGAGGGCAGCACCTCCACTTGCCAGCCCGGCCCCAGCCGCGGCAGCCCTCGCCCAAAGAGCGCGCCCGCCGCCAGCCCATCGGCATCGAAATGGCAATACACCACCACGCGGCCGGTGGGCGGAATGCGGTCGAGAAAGGCGCGGAATGGCGCGACAAAGGAGGGGTAGGCAGCCAACGAAACGGGCAACCAGCCTGGTAGCCGGTTGCCCGTTGTGCGTAAAGCAGGCCGCAAAGGTTGCGTCTTACTTAATCTCGCCTACCATGTCCTCTGGCTTCAGCCACTCGTCAAACTGCTCGGCCGTGACGTAGCCCAGCTGGATGGCGGTTTCCTTCAGCGTCGAGTTGTTTTTGTGGGCCGTCTGCGCAATTTCAGCAGCTTTGTAGTAGCCGATGTGCGGGTTGAGGGCCGTAACCAGCATCAAAGACGAGTTGACGTGCTTCTGAATATTGGGCAAAATGGGCTCAATACCCACGGCGCACTTATCGGTAAACGACGAGCAGGCGTCGCCAATCAGCCGCGCCGAGTGCAGGAAATTATAAATCATCACCGGCTTAAACACGTTCAGCTCGAAGTGGCCCATCGAGCCGCCGATGGTAATGGCCACGTCGTTGCCCATCACCTGGGCCGCCACCATGGTCAGGGCCTCGCACTGCGTGGGGTTCACCTTGCCCGGCATGATGCTGCTACCCGGCTCATTATCCGGAATGTGAATCTCGCCGATGCCCGCGCGCGGGCCGCTGCTCAGCATCCGAATGTCGTTGGAGATTTTCATCAAGCTCACGGCCACCGTTTTCAGCGCGCCGTGATCTTCCACGATGGCGTCGTGGGCGGCCAGGGCCTCAAACTTGTTTTCGGCCGTGACGAAGGGTAGGCCGGTCAGCTCAGCAATGTGCTTGGCTACGTTCTCGGAGTAGCCGGGCGGCGTGTTGATGCCGGTGCCCACGGCCGTGCCGCCGAGCGCCAGCTCGCTGAGGTGGGGTAGGGAATTGTTGATGGCGCGTAGGCCGTGGTCGAGCTGCGACACGTAGCCCGAAAACTCCTGGCCCAGCGTGAGAGGGGTAGCATCCATGAAATGCGTGCGCCCAATCTTCACCACGTTCTTGAACGCTTCGGACTTGGCTTTCAGTGCGTCGCGCAATTTGGTGATACCCGGAATCGTGGTTTCGACCAGGATTTTGTAGGCCGCAATGTGCATGGCCGTCGGGAAGGTGTCGTTGCTGCTCTGCGACTTGTTCACGTCGTCGTTGGGCGCCAAAAACTTCTTTTCGTCCGAGAGCAAGCCGCCTTGCAGCACGTGGCCGCGGTAGGCAATTACCTCGTTCATGTTCATGTTCGACTGCGTGCCCGAGCCGGTTTGCCACACCACCAGCGGAAACTCGTCGGCCAAATGGCCCGCCAGAATCTCATCGGCCACGCGGCCAATCAGCTCGGCTTTGTCGGCGCCGAGCACGCCTGCGTCGCGGTTGGTGAGGGCAGCGGCCTTCTTGAGATAAGCAAACGCGCGGATAATTTCCTTCGGCATCTTGTTGATATCCTGCGCGATAGGAAAGTTCTCGATGCTGCGTTGCGTTTGGGCGCCCCAATAGGCGTCGGCGGGCACTTGCACCTGGCCCATGGTATCTTTTTCGGTGCGGAACTGGCTCATTTGAACGGAAAAGGAGTGAGAAAACTGCTTCGGCAACGCTGGCAAAAGTACGGCGGGTAGGCGGCGCATGTTTGAGCCAGGCAGCCTTAGGTCGCCCTAGTCCGTACACCCAGCCATTCACTTTGTTTTTCAGCTATGAACCAGCCTGAGCATACTCCCGACCCCCACACCGAGCCGCCCGTACCCGTACAGGGCGATGGCGTGCCCGATTATAGCCACCTCGAAGTCCACACCGAATCGGAGCTGCCTACCCCCGACAAGCCCGGCGGCAGCGCCACCGAGCCCGAAAGCGGCGGCGGCTACAGCGGCTAAGCGCCTTTAAATTACCCACAATAAAGAACGTCATGCTGAGCTTGTCGAAGCATGACGTTCTTTTATTTGTTGCGCGGTTCGTCCTACCCCCACTTATATCG
>CALMOO010000516.1:1836-2509 GCA_937871705.1 uncultured Hymenobacter sp. | reverse complement strand
GGCTTGTGCTGCACAGTCACCCATTGCACGCGGGTCATTTCGTCCATCACCCACTCGCCGCCGAAGCGGCCCAGGCCCGACTCGCGCTCACCGCCGAACGGGGCGTTAGGCTCGTCGTTCACGCTCTGGTCGTTGACGTGAATCATGCCGGTTTCGACCTGGCGGGCCAGCTGTACGCCGCGGTCCACGTTGCGGGTGTGCAGGGCGCCGCTTAGGCCGAAGTCTAGCTCGTTGGCCAGCTTTAGCATTTCTTGCTCGTCTTTAAAGGAGATGAGCGGGGCCACTGGCCCGAAGATTTCGTTGTGGGCAATGGGCATGTCGTTGCGCACATTGGTCATCACCGTGGGGTACATTATCGCGCCCTCGGCCTGGCCGCCCAACTCGATTTTAGCGCCCTGCGCTACGCTGTCTTCGATGTCTTTTTGAATACGCTTTACCTGCTTGTCGTCGATGAGCGGGCCGATGTCGGTGGCTTCGTCGCGCGGGTCGCCGACTTTCAGGCCCTTGGTATGGGCCACAAGCTTGCCGCAGAACTCGTCATATACTTTCTCGTGCACCAAGAAGCGGTTCACGGCCATGCAAATCTGGCCTTGGTGCATGAATTTACCCATCGCGGCGGCCGATACGGCCAGGTCGATGTCGGCATCTTCCATCACGATAAACACGTTGTTGC
>CALMOO010000516.1:0-1826 GCA_937871705.1 uncultured Hymenobacter sp. | reverse complement strand
ACTTTCTTGAGGGCTTCGCCGGCCAGCTTGCCAATGCCCTTGCCGACGGGGGTAGAGCCGGTGAAGGAAATCAGCTTCGGGATGGGGTGCGTCACGAACGCGTCGCCAATGGTCGACGACTTGCCCATCACCACGTTGAACACGCCTTTTGGCAGCCCCGCCTCCTCAAACAGCTTGGCCAGTAGCGTGCCGCCGGTGGCGGGCGTCTGCGAAGCCGGCTTCACCACAATGGCATTGCCGCAGCCCAGCGCCGGCGCGATGGAGCGCATCGACAAGTGCACCGGGAAGTTCCAGGGGCTGATTATGCCAATGACGCCCAGTGGCTTGCGGTACACGCGGCTTTCCTTGCCGGGCGTGCTCGACGGTAGAATGAAGCCGTGCAGGCGGCTCGGAAAAGTCGAGGCTTCGATGATGACTTCGCGGGCCAGCATCACTTCAATTTTGCCTTTGGCGTGGGCGCCGCCGGCTTCCTGCGCTATCCAGTGGGCAAATTCGTCTTTGCGCTGGAGCAGAATATCGGCCGCTTTTAGCAGCACGTCGCGGCGCTCCTGGGGTAGCAGGGCCGCCCAGCCCACACCGGCGCGCTGAGCGGCTTCGTAGGCTTCGTTTAGCTCATCGATGCCGGCGCACTTTATGTCGAGCAGCACCGAGTTGTCGTAGGGGTTGATGTCTTGGATGGTGTCTTCCTGGCGGCCATCTCGCCAGACGCCGTCGATGTATTGCTTGTTTAATTCCTGGTAAGCTTCCATAGTTTATGAATTGAGCGTGAAGTAGTTGATTTAGCCTGTGGGCGGCAGTTGTACGGGGCTTAACTTGCCCAAAATCAGGTTTGTTTGGGTGTTGGCAGGGGGGTAGGGGCCGACTGCCAGACTACTTGTTGGTTATAATTCTGGCTGTTCAGCTGCGAAGAGAAGGCTCGTTGGTACCTTCTGTTTGGGGTGAGTCACCTAGCTAGGCTGCTATTCTTTCAGGGTTTTCCCTTAAATGCTTGCTAGCTTGGTGCGCCGTTCGTTTTCAGGCGGCTGCTTTTACTTATGACGCTTCTTTCTACTCTGCGCCTCGCTTGCGGAACGCTGTGCGCGGCCGCTTCACTCACGGCTTGCCAGTCGGGCCAAACTAGCAGCCCGGCCGGTGCCGCAGCTGCTACCCCTGGCACCTACTTCCCCGCGCCCGAAACTGGCGTGAAAACCGGCGGCATCCAGGTTATTCCCATTACTACCCCCAAGGGCAAATTCAACGTCTGGACCAAGCGCTTCGGCAACAACCCGAAGATTAAAGTGCTGCTGCTCAACGGTGGGCCCGGCGCCACGCACGAATATTTCGAGTGCATGGAAAGCTTCCTGCCGCAGGAGGGGGTAGAGTTTATTTACTACGACCAGCTCGGCTGCGGCAACTCCGACAACCCCAAGGACACGGCCATGTGGAGCCTGCCGCGCTACGTGGAAGAAGTGGAGCAAGTGCGTCAGGCCCTGAAGCTGGACAAGAATAATTTCTACCTGCTCGGCCACTCGTGGGGCGGCATCCTGGCGGCCGAGTATGCCTTCAAGTACCAGCAAAATCTCAAAGGCCTCATCATTTCCAACATGATGATGAGCTGCCCGGCCTACGGCAAATACGCCGACGAGGTGCTGGCCAAGCAGCTGAAGCCCGAAGTGCTCAAGGAAATCCGGGCGATTGAGGCTAAGAAAGACTTTAGCAACCCGCGCTACATGGGTTTGCTCGAACCCAATTTCTACGCCGAGCACCTGTGCCGCATCGTGCCCAACCCCGAGCCCGTGCGCCGCGCCATGAGCAAAATCAACCACTCGCTCTACGTGACCATGCAG
>CALMOO010000515.1 GCA_937871705.1 uncultured Hymenobacter sp. | reverse complement strand
CGCGGCCGCCGGGTTCTTGGCCTTAAGCCGGTCGATGTAGCCTTGCACCGTGCGCTGCTTGAGCGCTGGGCTGGGGGTGTAGGCCAGGCTGGCGACTGCGGCGCCCACCTTGCGGCCCTTAGTAGGGTCAATGCCTTCGCGGCGGTCTTTCTCCAGGATGTTGGTTATGTTGGCCCGGTTTATCACGCCGTTGGTGATAGCGCTCATGTTGGCGTTGTAAGTCTCCATGATTAAGTCGGGAGACATTTGAGCACGGGCCGCGGGCGCGGCAACCAGCAGGCTGGCGCTCACCAGGAGGAGCCGGCTGAAAAATTTGCAAGCTAGGGTCATGCCGCCATCACTGTAAACTGCTGTGGACAAGAGCATCCGACTAAACTTACGGGCCTGTTGAGCTTTGGTTAACCGCTGGCTATCTAGCTGGGTGAGGGGGGTAGGGCCCGCCGGCGGCAAGTGTTATTCGCTGCTCAGCGTGGTGTAGCTGGTGGCTAGTGCGGTGAAGCGCGCCTGGCCTTTGGCGACCGGCACACGCGGGCCTTCTTTCATCTTGTTTTTCTGGTCGGTCACGTAGCTACGCAGGGTTTTTACCTGGTCGGGCAAGCCAGTAAGTATTACCTGGCGGGTGGCGCCGTTGTTGACCACGTGCACGGCATACACGCCATTTGCGGCATTGCCCATGGCGGCGCAGGTCACGTTGGGCCGGTCGGGGGTGAGGGGCATAAACGCGACGTCCTTGGGGGTAGCGGCCAGCTGCTTGAGGTTCCAGAAGCGCTGGGTGGGGTGCAGCGGCGCGGGGTTGCCGAAGATGCCGCCGCCCGCTAGCGGCGAGTAATCGGAGGTGAGCTGCCACTGCAAAATGCTCAGCGGCTGGCAAATAGCTAGCAGGCGCATGTAGAGGCTGATTTCCTCCTGCGCATACGTCGGCTCCTCAAACACCTGGGGGTAGCCCCAGGCTTGCGCGTCGATGCTGCCTTCGCCCACCAGCAGAGGCAGATTGATTTCTTTGGCCGCGGCGGCCCACTTTTGCAGCGTTTCGGTGTCCCAGCCGCGCCACGAGTGAAACGATACCGCCCCGATGTAGGGCCGGGCGGCCGGGTCGCGCAGGGCGGGGTAGATGAACTCGTAGGAGGTAGCATCGGAGTTGTCGCCGAGCAGCAGCTTGGTTTTCAACCCCCGCGACGCGAAGTAGGCGCCAAGGCCTTTGATAAGCTCGTCGTGCTCCTGGCCGGTCTGCCGAATGTTAATGCCCAGGTCCGACTCATTAAAGGAAAACATCGCGGCTTCGAGGCCATACTGCTCCTTGAGGTACACCAAATAATCGGCAATGGACTTGTAGCTGGCAGCCATGTTAGCCTTATTGAGCGGCGCGCCCCAGCGGCCATCGGGGCCCGGCCCGGTGCCGTTGCCCTGTTCGCCCACCACGGCCCAGCGCGGCGCCGACCATGCCGTGACGATAACCGGCATCCCCAGCTTGCCCAGGCGCTGAGCCATCTCCAGCGACTCACGCACGTGCGGGTGCAGCTGGCCCTGCTGGGCCGCGGCCGTGGGGTCCTGCGCCTGGGTGGGCTGCCAAAACTGCCAGGGCATCTCGACGCGGCCGTAGGCCACGCGCATGTTCTGGAGGCAATAGTCAATCACCTGGGGGTCGCCGGTGGGGTTTTGCAGCCGAAAATTTCCGCCAAAGCCCGCAAAGGCCCGGCCCGGCTGCGCCGTATGCAGCGTCAGGTGAATGGGCACCCGGTCGATGGTAGCTGCGGCCGTGAACGTGTAGGTTTTCTGCGCCGTCTGGCCCTTGGCCACGTGGCCCGCCAAGATGGGCAGGTACAGGTGCGGGCCCAGATTTACCTTGTCCTTGCCTTCGCCATTCTTCAGCAGCACCGCAGTAGGTTCGGGTAAGCTAACTTCCACCCGTTGGGTAGGCGCTACGATGCGCAAGCGGCTGGCTAGCACGGGGGCAGCGTTGGGCGGGCCACTGGCCGGGCGCCGGCCCACCACCTTGCCTTGGGCGTCGAGCAGCTCGACGGTGCTTTGGGGGAGTAGGGCCAGGGCAAAGAACAACCCGAGCACCTCCCTATCGGCGCGCGCCGCGGCATTCACCGTTAAGGTGGCTTTGCCAGCACCAGCATCGGCGACGGTTTCAGTTAGGTTGAGGCTGTCGAGGCGCGTAGTGATGAGCTGCTGGGCGCCCTGGCGGGTGTAGCGCGGGCGCTGCCGCTCGCGGCCCGTAACCGTGGCGTGCGCCCAGTCGTTGGTAACCAGCTGGAGACTGGAATTAACTTCCAGCAATTGCCCTTCCTGGCGAATCCCAGTCAGGTTGCCCCAGGGGGTTATTTCGACCTGGGCGTGGGCTTCGAGCAGGCTGACGCCCAGCAGCAGGGCGCCCGTAACCAAGGCGATAGGTACGTAATTAGAATGACGAACAGTAGGTTTTTTCACAAGCTAAGAG
>CALMOO010000514.1 GCA_937871705.1 uncultured Hymenobacter sp. | reverse complement strand
CTCATGGATTCTACTGCCTCCACCCCCCATTCCACGCCTGCTCACGAAGTACCTCTGCACATCAGCGACGAGCAAAATACGGCCCTGCTTACTGATACGCTCAACCTCTTTGGCCAGGGCCTGCCCAGCGCTGATGGCGCTACGGGCCTGCGCGAGCTAGAGCGCTGGACCGCTGTGCTCGCTGCCAGCGAGCGCACCGGCTTGGCCAAGATTAAGCAGGAAATCAGCCTGTTGCAAGAGCGTCTTAGCGCTCCGGATGCTCAAGGCCACGAAATAGCCGAAATCCTGGCCAGCCTCGGCGCCGAAACGGCTAAAGTAGGCGAAGAGTCGGCCAATGGCTACTCCGATGCGCTGCACAACCTGAGTCGCCTGCTAATTAAGGCCGGCAACATGCTCTCGCGCTAAGGGTAGCGCGGGCTCTGCAAGTCCGCGAGCAGGGTTGTTTTAACCCTTCCTTCGCGGGCTAGCAGAGTCTGCGCTACTTCTTTCGACCTTTGCGGCCGCAATTCGCGTCGCTATGATTACTCTCTACGACCCTTTCGAGGGCATGCAATTTGGGCCTGGCCGGTGCTTTCTCACCGGCCAGGCCGTCGGGCCCGATGATACTGTTCCGGTGTTTGGTGAGTGGCTGCAAGCAGCTTACGAGTTGGCCGACCGGCCTATTTACCTGCTCGACCACAGCCAAACAACCTTCGCAGCGCTGCGCCTGCCGCTGGCCCCCGCGCTGCACCCGCGCCTTGCTGCCTTGGAGGCCGAGGTACAAGCTGCTGCCCAGGCCGGGCCGGTCGCGCTGCGCGCCCTACCCCCCGAGCGCTTGTGGCAGTGGCTGGGCAAAATGTACTACGGCATCTTCGTTACCGAGCTGCTACAGCAGCAGCAACCACTCATTAAGCCACAATACCCGCTGGCCGAAAACGTGCATCTGCTCCAGCGGTTCCGGTCATTTTTTCAGCTGATGCAAGGTTTGCGAGTGCCCACCGACTACGCCGACTTCGTGCCCGGCTCCCTGTTCATCCTCGAAGTAGATGAGCACTACGAGTCCCCGGCTTTTGAGTACGATGATGACTTGAACACATTGGCTTTCAGCATAAAGCTGGGCCAAGCCGTGCTAGTAGCTACGCTCGGCGACATTGGGTTTATCGGCCAGGCTATGCGCCAGGTGTATGCTGATGCGCAGCGCCCGCTGCACCCGGCGCAGGTAGCCGAGTTCAAGGCCCGTGCCTACTACGCCGCCTACTTACTGGCGCCAGTGCCCGACATCTACCCGCGGCGCCCTACCCCCGCCGACGCACCCGGTGCCGAGCTGGTGCTCGATGCACTGGTCGACGATATCACTGCCACCATTTTCAATCCCTGGGACAACCTGGCTTATGCCCACACGCTCACCGGCCTATGGCCGCGCTGGGGCCTGACCGAGGAAATAATCCTGCATAATCCCTTCCAACCCCTGAGTCTGCTCTACGATGCGCACGGCCAGCCGCAGTCGGCCGCCCAGGCCGCGGCCCAAATAGCTAGCTTAACGTAGGCAAAGCCGAACGGCAGCCCCGTGCTGCCCGTATGCCAAACCCCAGTCTTTTATGTAGACTGGGGTTTTTTGCTTCATCATCACTTACTTCTATGTCTTCTTTCTTCTTAAAAGAATGGGCAGCGCCCGTTGCCGTAGCGGCGGCCGGCCTGCTGCTGGGGGCCTGCAATTCGCAGGGCACAACTGCCCACCAGTCGGGCGGCACCATCCCGGCCGACTCGACGGCCGCCCACGTACCCGCCCCAGCCAATTCGCCGCTGACCATTGTAGCCGAGTTTCCGGACCCGCAGGTGACGGGCGTGGTGGCAGCGCCAGGCGGCAAGGTATTCGCCATCTCGCCGCGCTGGGATTATAATCCTACAGTGCCGGTTGGCTTGGTCGGACCCAAGAATACCCTCACGCCCTACCCCGATGCCGGCTGGTGCATGTGGAACGACTCGGTCCGCAACGAGCCCCAGAAGCACTGGATTAGCCCCCAGGCTGGCTACCTCGATAAGCAAGGCATGCTCTGGATAATTGACCCCGCCGCGCCGGGCCTCAAGTACACCGTGCCCGGTGGTCCAAAGCTGGTCAAAACCGACCCCAAAACTAATAAGGTGCTGCAAACCATCTTGTTCCCGGAGAGTGTGGCCCCGCGCAGCTCGTACCTCAACGACGTGCGCATCGACCTCCAAAACAACTACGCCTACCTCACTGACTCGGGCACGGGCGCGCTGGTAGTAGTCGATTTAAAGACCACGAAGGCCCGCCAGCTACTGGCCAAGCAGCCATCAACGTTGCCTGATAAAGGCTTTATTACCAAGGCACAGGGCCACGCCCTGTACGACCCGCAAGGCAAGCCCGGTGCCTTCAAGGCCGACGGCATCGCCCTGAGCACCGATAACCAATACCTTTACTACCGCGCCTTATCGAGCCACTCGCTTTACCGCATCAAAACTGCTGCCCTGCGTAACCCAGCCCTGAGCACCGCCCAACTCACTGCTCAAGTTGAGAAGCTGCCTGATGCACCCGCCTGCGACGGTATGGAACTCGATAGCAAGAACAACCTTTACCTCACTGGTTTCGAGAACGGCGAGATTTTGCGCCGCACGCCTGATGGTAAAATCGAAACCGTCGTGAAAGAAGCACGCCTCGAATGGCCCGACACTTTCAGCTGGGACCCCGACGGCAACAATATCTATTTCACCACCTCGGCCATTCACAAGACGCCGCATTGGAACAAGGGGGTAGGGCAGCCGCGCGAGCCGTTCCGCATCTACAAAATGGCTCTCGCCAAATAGCGGCTGCGGGTTGATAAGGCCGATGAGCCTACCGCTAAAGGCCATGCTGGACCTCATCAAACCTTTCTGCTCCACCATCTACGTCACATTAAACTAGTGACTTGGTTGGTTAGTAAAAGGTTTGATACGGTTCAGCGTGGCCTTCTATTTTGTCTTCAAATACATAAAGAATTAACCTTTTAAACTTAGCTTGGCGTAATAATCCTGTTTTAAAGTGTGCTGTTGAATAAGAAAATGTTGAGAAACAGGCAGATTTGTAAAATCGCATATGGGTTTTTGATTTGCTGACAGTCACTTTAAATTTGCATTGCTTCAATCAGCCTTTCAAATTCCCACCATGGATACGTACTCCTATATCGCCAATGCAGATGCGGCGGCTATCGAAACGCTTTACCAAGCGTACCAGCAGAACCCCGAATCTGTCGATTTTGGCTGGCGTAAGTTCTTTGAGGGGTTTGATTTTTCGCAGCAGTTCCCGGAAGGTGCGTCCGTGCTACCCGACGCAGGCACTACAAAAGGCATCGCCACTGGCAGCAATGGTAGCGCCCTCAAAACGGCTGCTACCCCCGCGCCCAACGTGGTGCCCCAGCCCGACGATTTCGGAGTGCTCAACACTGATGCATCGACCAATAATGCGCCCGGTCTAGGCCAGGGCGGCGTAGCGAGCGACAAGGAAACGGCCGTGCGCAACCTAATCCAGGCTTTCCGCAGCCGGGGCCACCTGCGTGCTAAAACCAACCCGGTGCGCGAGCGCAAAGACCGCAAGGAGCGCTTAAACTTAGCCGACTTCGGCCTGAGCGACAACGACCTGGATACAAAATTTCACCAAGGCGAAGACCTTGGCCTGGGTGCTAATGCTACGCTGCGCGAAATCGTAACGGCTCTTACGAGCATCTACGCTGGCACGGTTGGTTTTGAATACACCTACATCCGTGACCCGCAGGTGCTCGACTGGTTCCAGCAAAAGACAGAGCACGATGCGCTGGCCTTCAACCCCGATGTAGAGTACAAGAAGCGTATCCTGAAGAAGCTGAATGAGGCGGTGGTTTTTGAAAATTTCCTCCACACGAAGTTTCTGGGTCAGAAGCGATTCTCGCTGGAAGGGGGCGAAACCACTATTCCCGCATTGGATGCCATCATCAACCGGGGCGCCGAATTGGGCGTGAAGGAAGTGATGATTGGCATGGCCCACCGCGGCCGGCTGAACGTGCTGGCCAACATTCTGGGCAAGACGTACGAGCAGATTTTCTCGGAATTTGAGGGCACCGCTACCCCCGACCTTACCATGGGCGACGGCGACGTGAAGTACCACATGGGTTACTCATCGGAGGTAGAAGCTATTAACGGCCAAAAAGTTAATCTGAAGCTAGCGCCCAATCCCTCGCACTTAGAGGCGGTAAACCCGGTAGTAGAGGGCTTCGTG
>CALMOO010000513.1:656-2265 GCA_937871705.1 uncultured Hymenobacter sp. | reverse complement strand
CCCGCGCCTTGGGCCTGACGCTGTGAAGCCGGGGCAGCCGCAGGGGCTGGTGGGGGGTGGGGGCATCAATCCGTATCGGCCAGTAGCGACGCCGATTAGTCGGACGGAGGATGCGCGGGCGGCGTATGTGCCGCGGCGGGCTGCCTGCTTAACAGTGCTACGGGATGAGCGCGTCCTGCTTAATGCCGAGGCCTCCCGGTTAGTACCCAAGTACGCCATTAGCGCCGAGCTGCAGCACCCCGTCCGGCAGCGCGACCTCTGGCAGTTGAGCCTGCAACCAGGCACGCGCTGCCGCCTCTCCCCCGCTGGGCAGGGTCGGCAGTGTTTTCGGGCGCCCCTGGCTACCCGCACCCTGTTTGCGCAAGTGCCCGAAGGGGTGGATGTGCTGCAATTTGAACTAGAGACAGTTGGGAATGGACTATTCCGGCTTCACCCGCTTACTGTCACTAATTAAGCCTACTAAGGGAGGTGTTTAGGTTTTCGCTGGCCGCAAATTCGAGTTGTACCCCTCGAACCTAGCCCGCCGAAAATGCCCGCCCCCCGCCCCGCTTCTGCTACTGGCCCCACGCCGGCCTCCGCCTACATCCGCGAACGCAAGCTGCTCCGGGCTTACGACGCTCTGCTGCGCAGCTGCGACCTCGACGGCCTTATTGCCGCCTGCTTCGGGGTGAACCTCTCCCCCAGTAAGGCCGCCGCCGCTGATGAGCGCCTTCAGTACGCCATGCCCGAGTTGCTACTCAAGCTCACGCCCGACCAGCAGGAGCCCTTTGCGGAGTGGCTGCTCGGCGAGAGCCCCGACCTGCCGCGGGCGGTGCGCGAGTTGGTGCGGCTCGAAAATGCCCTGCACCGCCCCGCTCTGCCCCACACCAAGGAAGACGACTGGCGCGTGAAGTCGGCCAGCCTCGGCAAGTGCCGCGCCCCTTTGGCCGGGGATGCGCTGCGCCGTCACCTACTCAGTCAGGCCGCCAAAGCCCCGAAGCTCGGCCCACCCCTGGAGCTAGTGCCGTTCGTGCCCGTGCGCCGGCCGGTGCTACGCACCAAGAAGCGCGGGCGTCGCAAGCCGCTGGTGGTGCTCAGGGGGCAGTATAGCTTGTGGCCGTCGGTTTCGGGTGGCGTGGGCGTAGCGGTAGGTTTGTAGTATGCTGCCCACCTCCTTTGCCCTCAAGAGTAAGCCCGCCGCAAACCCTGCCCAGCAGGGCGACACGGTGTTTTTGCCCTTTGAGAGTCCGCCCGAATGGCCCGAGGACTTGCTGAGCTACGCTAAGGCCGAGGAGTTAGCCCACGCCATCGACCTGACTCAGCCGGGCGCCCGCGTGTTTGCCTTCGTAAATGGCAGCTTCATTTTTGGCGATTTCATTGAAGCGCTCGTGGTGGCCAAGAATTACCACGTCAAGGAGCTAGTGCTAACCGCGCTCAGCATCAAGGCCGAGAACATTGACAGCCTGCGCAATCTGTTGACGGGTGGATATGTCGATAAGCTCGCTATCTTGGTGTCTGACTTCAATTTCAGCCACAACCGCTGGGGCCTGATGCCCTACGTAGTGGAGCAGCTCAACTACGACGGTCGTTTGGAGTTCGCCGCCGTGCGCTCGCACTGCAAAATGTGCCT
>CALMOO010000513.1:0-646 GCA_937871705.1 uncultured Hymenobacter sp. | reverse complement strand
CGTGCTACACGGCTCCGCCAACCT
Organism: uncultured Hymenobacter sp.; assembly: GCA_937871705.1. GTDB lineage: Bacteria > Bacteroidota > Bacteroidia > Cytophagales > Hymenobacteraceae > Hymenobacter. The sequence goes on along the minus strand of CALMOO010000513.1, from coordinate 622 downwards.
CGTCAGTAGCGGCAACGTCGAACAGTTTGTGGTAGAAGACAACGCCGCTCTTCACGAATTCACGCACCGCTACCTGCGCCGACTACTCGACCGCTACAGCGTGCTCAACAAGAAACAGCCGGATATTCGGCGCCAAACCCCCTTAACTAAAGCGCAAACATGGCAAGCGGTTCCTCGCAGTATAGCTACGTCAACAAGCTCCGTGGCGACGGCGGGGGCAATGGTTCCGCTGCCTCTCGCCGCAGCCCCGTGCGCGACACCCGAGGCGCTGGCCGCTTCGACGTGCGCGGCAACTTCATTGCCGGCGAAGACGCCCCATTCTAACCAATAGCAGGAGGAAAGCAGGAGCATATGCAGTTTCAACCAGGCCAATCCGGTAACCCTTCTACGCAGTTTCAGCCAGGCCAGTCGGGCAATCCGGCCGGCTATCCTGCGGGTGTACCCAACCGCTCAACCGTGCTTAAGAAGCTGCTGGCGCTTACACACCGCTACGAAGACCCCACCACGGGCCAAGAAGTAGAAGGCACGGTAGAAGAGGCCATGACGTGGGGCGTGATTCAAAAGGCGATGCAGGGCGATACGCCAGCTTTCAAGAAAGTGATGGACAGCATGTACGGCAAGG
>CALMOO010000512.1:4408-7363 GCA_937871705.1 uncultured Hymenobacter sp. | reverse complement strand
CGCCGCTGTTGAGCCGGCTGTTTTCAGAGCGTAGTCTCATTCCCCTACGCCACCCAGGTTTTGGAAAACCAGGTGGCTATCAACCCCTTCTCTTTCCAACATGGAAGCCGAAAAAGTAGAAAAAGTAGCTGATAAAGCTAAAATCCGGTTCGATGAGTTGAACCTCTCGCCCGAAGTGCAGCGCGCCATCACCGAAATGGGTTACGAGGAAGCCTCGCCCATTCAGTCGGCCGCTATCCCAGTATTGCTCGCGGGCAAAGACGTTATCGGCCAGGCTCAAACGGGTACTGGTAAAACGGCTGCCTTCTCTATCCCCGCCATTGAAGGTGTGGACGGCGAAAGTCGTGACGTACAAGTAATTGTGCTTTGCCCTACCCGCGAACTAGCGGTGCAGGTGTCGGGCGAAATCCAGAAGCTGGGCAAGTACAAGAAAGGCTTGGCTGTAGTGCCAATTTACGGTGGCTCGTCGTACGACCGGCAGTTTCGCGCCCTGGAGCGCGGCGTGCAGATTGTAATTGGCACCCCGGGCCGCGTAATGGACCACATCGAGCGCGGTACGCTGAAGCTCGACAAAGCCACTAAAATCATCCTCGACGAAGCCGACGAAATGCTCGACATGGGCTTTCGCGAGGACATCGAATTTGTGCTCAGCAAAATGCCCGAGAACCGCCAGACGGTGTTCTTCTCGGCTACGATGAGTAAGCCGATTATGGATATGACCAAGAAGTACCAGCGCGACCCGCAGGTAGTGAAGGTCAACCATAAGGAAATGACGGTGTCGAACATCGAGCAGAGCTACTTCGAAGTGCGAGGCCCGCAGAAGAAGGACGTGCTGACCCGTGTAATGGACATGTACAACCTGAAATCGACTATCATTTTCGCTAACACGAAGCGTATGGTAGACGAAATCGTGGCCGACCTGCAAGCCAAAGGCTACTTCGCCGACGGCCTGCACGGCGACATGAGCCAGGCCCAGCGCCAGAACACGCTCGATAAATTCCGCAAAAACACGCTCGAAATCCTGGTAGCTACCGACGTAGCTGCTCGCGGTATCGACGTGGACAACGTGGAGGCTGTATTCAACTACGACCTGCCTGCCGACGAAGAGTACTACGTGCACCGTATCGGCCGCACGGGCCGCGCCGGCAAGAGTGGCCGCGCCTTCACCTTCGTGAGTGGCCGCGACATTTATAAGCTGCGCGACATCATGCGCTTCACCAAGGCCGACATCAAACTGGAGCAAGTGCCCTCGTTTGCCGATGTGTCGGAAGTGAAGACTACGCTGTTCCTCAGCCAGATAAAAGAGGTAGTTGAAAAAGGCAACCTTGACAAGTATATCGGCCGCGTGCAGCGCCTACTCGACCAAAGCGAAGACATCACCTCGCTCGACATCGCGGCTGCGCTGCTCAAGATGAACATGAAAGAAGACAAGCGCACCGAGCAAAGCCTCGACGCTAGCCGTGAGAAAGGGGCCACTCGCCCCGGCTACACGCGCCTTTTCATCAGCATGGGCAAGAAAGACCGTCTGCATCCCCGCGATGTAGTGGAATTGATTTCGGAAAGCACCAACCTGCCCGGCAACAAAGTCGGCGACATTGCGCTCTACGACAAATTCAGCTTCGTAGAAGTACCTGCTGAGTTTGCTGAGGAGATTGTGGGCCAGCTAGGTCGTAGCAGCATCCAAGGCCAGCCGGTTACGTTCAGCATCGCTACCCCGGTGCAAGACGCAGCCGCTAAGGAAGAAGGCACCAACCGCCCCGAGCGCCGCGAAGGTGGCTTTGGTGGAGGTGGTGAGCGTCGCGGTGGCTTCGGTGGCGGCGACCGCCGCGAAGGTGGCCGTCCGCCGTTTGGTGGTGGCAGCCGCGGTGGCAGCAGCTACGGTGGTGGCGACCGCCGCGAAGGCGGCAGCAGCTACGGTGGTGGCTACAAAGGTGGCGACCGTCGTGAAGGCGGTAGCAGCTACGGCAACCGGAGTGGCAGCAGCTTCGGCGGCGACCGGGGGGGTAGCAGCCAAGGTGGTGGTTACCAGCGCGGCGGCTACAAAGGTGGCCAAGGCGGCGGTAGCAGCTACGGCGGTGGCTACAAAGGCAAGCGCGAAGATTCGGGCGAGTAGTCTTAGCCGAGTATAATTAAAAAGCCCCAGCCAATCTAATTGGCTGGGGCTTTTTTCGTGCCTACTCATGAGCGCCTGAAATAATGGCTAAGCACAGTAAGGCGGGCTTATGTAAAAAGGAGGGGGTAGTAAACAAAACAGACCACCCGGCAAGGATGGTCTGTTGATTAAACAACGGCTTGCCGTTGCTTGGAGGCATTGTTAAACTATTTAGACGAATCGCGCAGGGCTTTGATTTCGTCGTGGGCTTGCTTCACACCTTGGGCTTGGTGCTCGATTACTGCTTTCAAAGCGCTGGGCAAATCTTGGCCCTGCAGAGCAGTTTCGTAAGCCTTTTTAGCATGGTCTTCGCCGCGCTCGCACTCAGCCAGGATGGCGTGGCGGTCGTGGCCGGTAACCAGCGACTTCAAATCGATAAACGTGCGGTGCGCCGCTGCTACTACGCCCGAGCCTTCGTTGGTGTCGGGGTGCAGGTCGAGCTTGAACATCTGGTCTTCCAGCTCAGTGATGTAGCTGGCGCGCTGCGCGGCGTACTTCTTGAAGGTGTCCTTCAGGTCGGCATCTTTCACATCAACCATGGCGTCGGCATAGCCTTTCTGGCCGTCCTTCAGGGTGGTGATGAGTTCGTTGAGCAGCGATTGAGTGGCTTTGGCTTCCATGATGGAAAGGGAATTTAATTGGAAATGTTGTTGGGGTTTACTAGCCAACCGCCCGGAAGGTTGCAGACCTCGTCAAGATGCCCCAACTTTTTGCTTTCCCATCGGCGCTTGGTTAAGTCAGAAAAATGCTGAGACTTACCTTTGGCGGTAGCTTGAGGGCACCTTTCTGCGGGCACGCGCATT
>CALMOO010000512.1:3710-4398 GCA_937871705.1 uncultured Hymenobacter sp. | reverse complement strand
CGATTGAGTAGTGTACTGCCTATGCTGCGGGCTGAAGTCTCTTTTAGACCGCTTCGCAGCATAATAGCAACAGTACTAAGTGTTTGGCTTGTGCAAGGTGCAGAAGCCCGCTGTAGTTGCCGTTCGGTAAAATACGGCACCGCTCACAGCGGCCTACCCCCCTGTGAGCGACCAGGTGGTTTTCTCTCTTATGGCTCTCCCCAAATTTGCGCCTCCGCGCTCCTTTCACGCCGAACTAAAAAGCCGCACGGCCCATTATTTTCAAACCGCAGGCAAAGCGCAAACCGGTAATGGCTCCTTGCTAGGCAAAGCCGTTATCTTGCTGGCCAGCCTGATAGCCTTGTACACGCACTTGGTGTTTTTCACACCTTCCCTTGCCTGGGCTGTGCTGGAGTGCGTGCTTATGGGCTGCGTCATTGCCTTCATCGGCTTCAATGTGATGCACGACGGTGCTCACGGCAGCTTCAGCAAGTACCCGTGGCTCAACCGTTTCGCAGCCTTCACCCTCAACGTGATGGGGGGCAGCAGCTACATGTGGGATGCCAAGCACAATACGGTGCACCATATGTATACCAATATTGAGGGGGTAGACGACGACCTCGACATTCAGCCCTGGATGCGCATGACGGCCGGCCAAAAGCGCTACCGTGCCCACCGCTTTCAGCACCTGTACTTCTGGCTTTTGTAC
>CALMOO010000512.1:1635-3626 GCA_937871705.1 uncultured Hymenobacter sp. | reverse complement strand
TCGTGATGGACTACCAAAAGTACTTTACCCGCAAAATTGGTAGCGTGGCCCTAAAGCCCATGACCCGCAACGACCAATTCATATTTTGGGGCTTCAAAGTGCTAAACCTGGGCTTGTTCATTGCCTTGCCACTGTACATGGTCGGCTTCGCGGGCTGGCTGTTGGGCTTTCTGCTCACGGCCTGCGTGGCGGGCTTCGTGCTGAGCATTGTGTTTCAACTGGCGCACACCGTTGAGCAAACGGCCTTTCCGGTACCGCACGAAATTACCAATAAGCTGGAGGACGAATGGGCCATTCACCAGCTGCGCACAACGGCCAACTTTGCAACTGATAACCGCTTGATAAGCTGGTTGGTGGGCGGCCTCAACTTCCAAGTCGAGCACCATCTATTTCCGAAGATATCGCACGTGCATTATCCGGTAATCAGCAAGATTATCCGGCAGACGTGTGAAGAATTTGGGGTGCCCTACCAAGTATATCCCAAGATGCGCTACGCGGTGGCCTCGCACGTTGCCTTTCTGCGGCAGATGGGCCGGGCTTAGAAGCTAAGCTAACTTAAAAAGAGGGGGGTAGGAACGCCGTAGATGGCATTCCTACCCCCCTCTTTTTAAGTCAGCTACGCGGAAGCAGCAACCTGGCCAACTCGGGCCCCCATTGCCTGGCCGGCCAGAAAACCGGTTGTCCAAGCAGCCTGGAAATTGAAGCCACCCGTAATGCCGTCTATATCCAGTACTTCGCCCGCAAAGTAAAGGCCGGGGACCCGGCGGCTTTCCATCGTATTAAAGTTGATTTCAGCGGCCGGAATGCCGCCGCAGGTCACGAACTCGTCTTTGTGCGTGGTCTTGCCCTGCACCTGCAGCGGGGTGCGCAGCAGCAGTTCCAGCAGCCGGTTTTGGGCTTTGGCGGGCACCTCGCTCCAGCGGGTTTCGGGGCCGATGCCAGCCTCGGCTACCAGCGTGCGCCAGAGGCGGGTAGGCAGGCCAAACTGTGGGTGTCCAGTGACTTGCTTCTTGCCATTGTCGAGGCGAAACTGCTGGGCCCAAGGGCGCAGAGTTTCGTCGGTGTGCGTGGGCACCCAGTTGATGAGTGCCGTGCCGTGGTAGCCTAGCTCGTGCAGGCGGCGGGCGCCCCAGGCCGAGAGCTTGAGCACGGCCGGTCCGCTTACGCCCCAGTGCGTCACGAGCAGCGGGCCTTCGTATTGCAGCTTTTCGCCAGCCAGCACTACGCGGGCGTGCGGCACGCTCACGCCGGGCAGCTCGCGCAGGGGCGAGGCCGGCACGTTGAAGGTGAAGAGCGAAGGCACCGGCTCAGCAATAGTGTGGCCCAGGGTACGCAGCCAGTCGTAAGCCATCGACTTGGGATTGCCGCCGGTGGCTATTAGCAGGTGGCTGGTGTGTAGCTCGGTGCCTAGCGTGGCGGCGCCATCGCCGCTGATAGTGAGTAGGAAGCCACCAGTAGCCAACGGCTGAATTTGCTCGGCGGCGCTGCGCGTGAGCACCTGCACCCCAGCGCGACGCGCGGCGTCTTCCAGGGCGCGGGCGATGGTTTCGCTGCTATCAGTAGTCGGAAACATGCGGCCGTCGGCCTCAGTCTTGAGCGTTACCCCACGTTGCTTAAACCAGGCAATGGTGTCATTCACGCCAAACTTCTGAAAGGCCTCTTTCAGCTGCCGGCCACCGCGGGGGTAGTGCTGTATCAACTGGGCCGCCGACTCGCACGCGTGCGTGACGTTGCAGCGCCCACCACCCGAAATCCGTACTTTACTCAGCAGTTTGGGGCTTTTTTCGAGTAATAAAACATGCAAGCTAGGATTGGCCTCAGCGCAGGCAATGGCCCCAAAAAAGCCCGCTGCTCCACCGCCCAGCACCACTATAGGCGCAATGGCGTTGTTCGTTGGTAGCTGTTCGTTGTTCGTCATTCGTCGTTACTTGCTGATAGCTCACTAACAACGAAAAACCGAAAACGAGCAACAAACAACGAAATTTAGCAGC
>CALMOO010000512.1:0-1625 GCA_937871705.1 uncultured Hymenobacter sp. | reverse complement strand
GAATAGCGGCCAGCACGTCGTCGTGCTTAAAATCATATGGCACCAAGCTGCGCATCAAGGTGTTATCGATTGTTTTGCCAGGGCTGTACTCGGGGCGGAAAGTAGGCGGCTGCAAGCCCAGGTAAGTGGCAGCGGCCGGGTAGAACTCGCGCCTTGCCGGGTGTGACGAGGCGCACACATTAAGGGTGTGGCCCCAGATATTCTGCTCGATAATCGTGCGCAGCACCCCCACGGCATCGGTGAGGTGCAGCAGGTTTACCGGAGCATCGCCCTGGGTAAGGTCGCGGCGGCCAGCCAGGAAGCGGCCAGGAGCGCGCTCGGGACCAATGAGGCCACCCAAGCGCACTACCGTGCTCTGCCACTGGCCGTAGCGCGGCACAAAGTGGCCTTCGGTACGCAGCACGTCAGAAGCCGCGTCGCGGGTGCTGATGGCATCCTGCTCGCGCATCAGGCGGGGCTCGTCGGAATAAACGCCGCTAGTTGACACGAACAGGACGGCCTTCAGGCGCGCGGCGGCTACGGCCCGGTGCACCGGGCGCAGCAGCTGAGGGTAACCGCCCGCAATGGCCGAGCGCGGTGGCACATTAAGCACCAACACCTTGGCCTGGCGCAGTATACTGGTGAGGCGCGCCTCTTCGGCGGCATTGAAATCAACTCCTAGCTGGAGCAGGTGAGGCTCAATGCCAGCCGCCTGAAGGATAGGCAATTGCTCGGGAGTCGTGGTAGTGCCCAGCACCCGATGACCTTGGGTATGTAGCGCTTGGGCCAGCGGTAGGCCAAGCCAGCCGCAGCCCAGCACCGCTACGGTAGTGTCCCTAGCAGCAGGGGAAATAGGCATGAAAAAAAGGCTGGTCTAGTAATGGGGTACCGGTATTAGCCCGCAAGTTGCACATAAATATTAAAAAAATACTGTATCTATTCGCCGAGTGGGGCCGGATACTCGCTAAAACCCCAACACTGGTCGTTCAGTTTTTGCTACCTTCGGCGCAATCCTACTTTCCTACCCCTCCTAATCAGAAAAAACCTGATGAACGCTGCCTACACTCAACCCATGTTGCGCGACAATGCCTTGGCAGGCAAGACCATCATTGTGACGGGCGGCGGCACCGGTCTGGGCCGGGCCATGACCACGTATTTTCTCCAGCTTGGGGCCAATGTCACCATCACCAGCCGCAAGCTCGACGTGCTCGAAGCTACGGCTGCCGAGCTACGCACCCAAACCGGCGGCCACGTACTGGCCCTGGCCTGCGACGTGCGCAAGTACGACCAGGTAGAAGCCATGCTGGCCCGTACTTACCAGGAGTTTGGCCGCGTCGATGTGCTGCTTAATAATGCGGCCGGCAACTTTATCAGCCCAACTGAGCGCCTGAGCCACAAGGCGTTTGATGTGATTGTCGACATCGTGCTGCGCGGCTCCTACAACTGCACGCTGGCCGTGGGCAAGCGCTGGATAGCCGACCAGCAGCCCGGCACCATCCTCAACATCGTGACTACATATGCCTCCGTGGGGTCGGCCTTTGTGGTACCCTCAGCGGCGGCCAAGGCCGGCGTGCTGGCCCTTACCCGCTCGCTGGCCGTGGAGTGGGCCAAGTACGGCATTCGCTCTAACGCCATCGCTCCAGGCC
>CALMOO010000511.1 GCA_937871705.1 uncultured Hymenobacter sp. | reverse complement strand
CAGTGATGAAGTCGCGGTGCGCGTAGCTGCGCTTAAACACCACCGCGTCGCGGATGGGGTGGCCACAATGCTTTTCGAGCCGGTCCATCAGCAGGTTGTAGTATTTCTCGCGGGTCGCCTCGGGGTCATCGAGGTTAGGGGCCACGGGAATGAGCAAAAACAGGTTTTCCTGGCCTTCGGGTGCGACGGTGGCGTCCGTCTTGCTAGGTACGGAGGCGTAGAACAATGGGCGACTAGGCCACTGCGGCACTTCGTAGATTTCTTGCGCGTGCTGGCTGAAATCCTCGTCGAAAAATAGATTGTGATGCAGCAGGTTAGCGAGCTTGCGATTCACGCCCAGGTAGAAAAGCAGCGACGAGGGCGCCATCGTGCGCGAGTCCCAGTACTGCGGCGAGTAGTGCCGGTATTCGGGCTTCAGCAGGTGCTGCTCGACGTGGTGGTAGTCGGCGCCGGCCACTACGGCATCGGCTGGCACAAAGCCGGTGGCAGTGCGCACACCGGTAGCGCGGCCCTGCGCTACTACTATTTCCTGCACTTCCTGGTCGTACTGTATTCCTACCCCCAGCTCTTCGGCCAGGGCCACCATGCCGCGCACTATCTGGTGCATGCCGCCCTTGGGGTACCAGGTGCCCAGCGCCAGGTCGGCGTAGTTCATGAGTGAGTAGAGGGCGGGCGTATTCTCGGGGTTAGCACCCAGAAACAACACTGGAAACTCTATGAGCTTCAACAGCTTTGGGTGGCTAAAGAACTTGCGGGCATGCTTAGCCATACTTTGCAGCAAGTCGAGCCGCACCGCGCCGCTGATGATTTGCCAGTCCACAAACTCAAAAATTGAGCGGCTCGGCAGGTGCACGAATTTGTTGATGCCAACCTCGTACTTGTATGCCGCTTGCCGCAAGAACTCATCGAGCCGGGCGGCGCTGCCGGGCTCCAGGCTTTCGAATAGCTGTCGTAGCTCGGGCAGCCCGGCCGGAATAGGCACAGTGTCGTTTTCACCAAAGACGACCTGGTACGACGGGTCGAGGCGAATCAGGTCGTAGTAGTCGGCTACGCGCTTCCCAAATTTCTTAAAGTACTGCTCAAACACATCGGGCATCCAGTACCAGCTAGGGCCCATGTCGAAGGTAAAACCTTGGGCTTCAAACACCCGCGCCCTACCCCCTGCTCCAGCGTTTTTTTCAAGCAGCGTCACTTGCCAGCCAGCTTGGGCCAGCGTGGTGGCCGCCGAAAGGCCCGCAAAACCGGCACCAATAACTATTGCGTGGGGCATTCTTTTGATTTTGTTATTGCGAGAAGGACGAGGAAGCAATAACAGACAGTTTTATAAGTAAAAAGCCGCGCCTTCCGCACAGATACGGAAAGCGCGGCTTTTAGTAAGTGGCCGAGCAAGTTAGTCTTGCTCAAGTTCTTCTACAGCAGCGTTACCAACACGGTCGGCGCCAGCGGGTGCGTACACGTGCAGCGCGGTTTTTAGCTCCTTGCGGGCGATGTGAATGCGGTTTTTAACCGTACCAATCGGAATTTGTAGCTTTTCCGCGATTTCCAGGTACTTGTAGCCAATATAATACATCATGAACGGCGTGCGATAGTCCGAGCCCAAGCTAGCAATGGCTTCGTTGATGTCGCGCACCACGAAATCCGTGGTAGCTCCGTTGTGGGTGATGTAGTTCTCGTCGGTATTGAAATACTGAAAATACTCAGTCGAATCGATGTTCGAGCTGCGCTTGGTAATCTTGTTATAGTTGTTAATGAAGGTGTTGCGCATGATGGTGTACAACCATGCCTTCAAATTAGTACCCGCCTTGAACTTGTCTTTGTTAAGTAGTGCCTTTAGTAAGGTTTCCTGCACAAGGTCCTTTGCATCGTCGGCGTCGCGGGTGAGATTCATCGCAACTGGTCGGAGCGATGACGATATTTTCTGCACTTGGGAAGTGAATTCCAGAGAAGTCATACTGTTGAAGGGTTCGTAGCAGAATCTTAAACAAAGATAGACGACAAGCGGGAATTCTGGTTCGGGGCCGGCAGGTTTTTCTGCGAGCGCTCAGCGGCTGATACAGGTTTGCCCAAGTACGAACTACACTAGGTAGCAGTCGTGATTTTGCTTTATTTTTCTACGCGCTCGCTCGCAACTGGCTGATTTACAAAAGGAATTAAATCACGGAACTCATGCAGGCAAGCCATAGGCAGGCAGCCTTCGGGCAGAGAATCGGCCTGCACGGCCATAGTGCCAAATAGCAATATTGTTGCGCCGGGGCAATGCTGGCGCAGCTCAGCAGCATAAGTAGCCACGTGGCCGCGGCCGGGCGCCGTGGTGAGTACGGTCGTTAGCACGGTGGGCTGAAACGCCTGCGCGGCGGCTACTACATCGGGCAAGGGCAAGTTGGGCCCTAGGTAGAGCACCTGCTGGCCGCGGGCGCGCAGGGCGTAGTTCATAAACAACAGAGCTAGCTCGTGCCACTCACCTTCGGGCAGAAAAAGCAGCCAACGCGGCGCGCCCGTTGGGGCCAGTGAGATGAGCGGCAGGGCATCGGTGGCCGCCACCAGCTCTTGGCGCAGCAGCTGGCCCACCATGCGCTCCTGCGCTACGCTGAGTGAGCCTTCCTTCCAGGACACCCCCAGGCGCTGCAGGAGGGGGTAGCCTAGGCGCAGCAGCGCTTCCTCGGGGCCTAGCTCGCCGATAGATTCGTCGAAGAGCCGATGCAGGTGCGGCTCGTCGAGGTCGAGGCTGGCGGCCAGCATCGAGTTGAGGCGCGCAAAATCAGCGGGCTGCACCTCATTGCACAGCGCCATGGCGGCCGTCTGGCATTCTTCGTCGCTCAGGCGCACTATCTGCGAGATGCGCTGCCCACGGCTACAAAGCGCCGCCACGTTGAGCAAACGGCGCAAGTCGGCTTCACCGTACGTGCGAATGTTAGTAGCAGTGCGGCTGGGATTCAAGAAGTTATAGCGCTGCTCCCAGATGCGTATAGTATGCGCTTTAATACCGGAGAGCTGCTCCAGGTCGCTGATAGAGTAACGGGCCACTGAGGTAGAAACTTAATCGAATAATAATTTTCGCCGCCAGCCGAAAGCTAACGACGAAAAAGACCTAATAAATAAGTGGTAGTTTATACTGATAAGAACCTTTATTTTTTATAAGTCCCGAGCCGTGCAAATAGTTTGCCGCGATGCAAAGCCACGGCGGTGAAAACCTTACTTTTTGCTTTTCGCCGCTTGCTGCCGGGCTAGGCGCAGATATTTGGGCGACACCCAGAGCAAGCCAAACTCCTGGGAATGGTCGCGGCCCTGCGTTTTGTGATGCATTTTGTGGGCCATGTTGAGGGCTCGCAGGTATACGTTGTCGGTTTTCTTCCAAAAGGGCAAACGGCCGTGAATGAGGCCGTCGTGCACGAAAAAGTACACCGTGCCGTAGGCCGCAATCCCTACCCCCACCCAAAACCACCAGTGTTGCCGATTGCCGCCGGTGACAAAGAGCAGGGCCGATATGGCGCCATAAATAGCAAAGAACCAATCGTTTCGCTCGAATGGGCGCGGGCTGGGCCGGATGTGATGCGAGCGGTGCAACACCCAGAGCGGCCCGTGCTGCACAAACTTGTGCATGAACCACGCCCAAAACTCCATGAAGGCAAAGGTGGCGAGCGTGATAAAAATAGCGGCGGGGGTAGACATAGGCAACGGTAGTTTGTGCTTGCGAGCGCAACGCAGGGGAGCGCGACAACCGCATCGGAACGATAATCGAACGACATCTATATGGCTCGTTCTAGTTCTGTTCTGATGCAATTGCAGCGCTCCTCTGCGTTGCGCTCGCAAGCACAATTAAGGTAATAATTACCAGTCTACCTTCTCTTTGTTCAGGAAGGCGGCGATGCCCCGCCGGCAGTCGTCGGAGGCACGGGCGTCGGCGTTACGCTGGGCGGCGTAGCGCAGGCCTTCTTCGAGGCCTAGCTCGGGTAGGCGGGCGATAATTTCCTTGGTCAGCTCCATGCTGTGGGCTGAGTTTTCGTGGGCCAGGCGCAGGGCGTAGCTGCGCACCGTATCGGCCAGCGCGTCGGCCTCAACTAGGAAGGTAATGAGGCCATAGTCAAGCGCTTGCTGCGCCGAAAAAACGTCGCCACTGAGTAGCAGCTGCTTGGTGCGCGCCTCGCCGAGGCGGCGCAGCAGGAATACACTCACGATGGCGGGTAGGAAACCGATTTTGACTTCTGTGTAGCCAAACTTGGCCTCGGGCACGGCAAACGGAAAATCGCAGAGGGCGGCCAGGCCGCAACCGCCGGCCAGCGCGTGGCCCTGCACCTGCCCAATAACTACTTTCTTGAGCGTATAAATCTGGTGAAACAGCTGCATCAGGTGCGTGCTGTCGGCCAGGTTTTCCTGGTAGGTATTAGCTTGTAACTCTTGTAGATACTTGATATCGGCGCCGGCGCAGAAGACCTCGCCATTGGCGCGCAGGATGATGACCTTCACGTCGTCGTCGGCTTCGGCGGCCTCAAAGGCCTGTTTCATTTCCGTTACCACGTTTGCGCTCAAGGCATTCCGCTTGGCGGGGCGATTGAGGGTAATGTATGCGAGGCGGCCGTCTACTTCGTATTGTAGAAAACGTAGGGACAGCGCTTCTTGGGTTGGATAATTTTCCATAGTGTACTAGATACGGCGGAATAAAAAAGGAAGATTGACTGACTCAGTGGTAAGCTGGCACATAATCACTCGGTGCTGCTGCCCTTACCGTTGCTTTAGCCTGGTAATTTACTTTCGGCAAGGTGCTGCTAAGAACACGGAGCTTGGTGTAGAACCCATTAAGGTGCAGCCAAGGGCAAGGTAAAAGCCCCTTGCTCGTTTACATCCCAGGTGCGGAAGCCGGCGGCGCGCAGGGCCGAATCTTGGCGGGCAATATACCAGCGCTTGCAAGAAGAATCGAAAACTACCTGAGCTCGCGGGCCAAAATGCGCCGCCAAGCCGCCGGGATAGAGGCGCGGGTTGCGGCGCAGCACCACTACATCGGCAGGCGCCGCGGGCGGGCCGCCAGTGGGCAGCTGCCGTAGCCGGCCGCTGACGAAAGCCACGCGCAAGCCGCGCCAGCTGGCCAGCACCAGCGGCGCGGGCGGGTAGCGGCGGGCCGCCGCGGCACTATCAGGCGCAGCGCCTACGCACCGCGCGGGCACTGCGGCACCGCGCCAGCCCACGCAGTAGCGCGGGGCGCGCACGCGGCGCAGTATCAGGCTGGG
>CALMOO010000510.1:21514-28480 GCA_937871705.1 uncultured Hymenobacter sp. | reverse complement strand
CCCGTATTCATGCCTTTTAGAAATTCCTTAACCTGCGGGTCGAGGTGCGGGTCAGTCGCAAAATCCTGCATCTTGTCAGGGGTAGCAACTGAGAGGGAGGAAGTTTCGGTGTTATTCATGCTGAAAGAGGGCTAGGGATGATAAATGATGCTGACAACGCGTAGCAAGCACCGCAGACTATGCCAGTCGCCCGCTTTTAGTGCTGGTACTGGCTAGCCTGAATGGGTTGTGTTGTGGTCCCTAGCCGTTGGTCGAGCCAAGCCAGAATGAAATTGGCATCTTCCTTCCAGGTGGGCTGCCCCAGCACGAAGTGGTTGCGGCCCTCAAACTCTTTGTAGTCAGTAATCGAGTTGCCGTACTTCTTGTAGCGCTTGTAGTTCGAGTAGTTGAGCGAGGCGGGCATGATGTGATCGGTGCTGCCGGCCACGAACAAGAGCGGGGCGTGCGGCCGCCGAAAGTCAATCTTGGCGGCCTTCGTGATGCCATCCCGGATGATGCGCTTTGATTCCGGCACGACAAACTGCTCGTAAGCCGCTTGCTGCTGCGCCAGGGGCATGCCATTTGTAAAGGCATACTGCCACTGCTGGAAGGACATCAGGAACGATTTGTTGACGGGCGTGAAAAAGCCCAGCGGACCCCACGAGGAGCGAATAAAGGACCACTTGAAGGTGTTGACTCCTTGTGGTGGCACGGAGTGAATGGCCACGCCCGCCACGGCCAAATCTTGCTGTAGCAACAGTTGCGTGAGCAACCCGCCTACGGAGTGGCCGATGAGAATCGGCTTTTCGGGCAACTGCCGGATAAGGTGGGCATAGTAGCTCGTTACCTCCGTCAGGCGCAACGCGGCTACCTGAGCATCCGGCTGGCGACGGCGCAGCTCCAGGGCGGATGCCTCCTTGTGGGGCCAGGCCGGCGCCAGGCAGGTGTAGCCTTTGCTTTCGAAATAGGTCTTCCATTCAGCCCAGCAGCTGTTGCTGACAAAAGCGCCCGTGACAAAGACAATGGTTTTAGAAGAGCGGGATTGCATAAGCGAATCGAGAGAAGAAGCGTGAACAGTAAGAAAATTGCCGGGTGCTACCAGTAGCACCAAAGCGAAAAGGATTTTAGCGAAGAGGTTCATGAGGAGGGCATGGTGAGGGGGATAAAATGAAATCGGCCAACTGGCAGGTGTTACCAGCGCCATAATTTGAGCAAGCCCCCAGCGCTGGGAAATAGTCTTGCCCGCTTGCCATCTCTCAATCCAACCTCTATACCAACTACCTGCAAAAAGCTAAATCCAAGGTCCAAAACCCTGCTTAAGCGTTAGAAAGGCACTTTCAGGCACCACTACAGGGTTCCCTATCTTCAATGCCAAACCCGGCGTTTTTTGGATATATCCAACGGAGTGGAGGCTAGTGCTTAGCCACTGCCAACTACGTTGCCGCTTCAGGCACCCATACGTGTTGCAGTAAATGGAGACCTACTAGCTAAGTCGATTGGCACAGCTAATGACGCCACTAACTTTAGCCGGGCAATACTCTTGAAAATCGACTACTTACTGCTCTTATTGCTGCCACTAAGTGAGGGCTACGTTTGCCAGCCCGCGTACCTTGTCAGGAGAATATGACTTAGTCGGCTAGCATGAAGACTTTCGCGCTCTTACTACTTCTCTTGGTCATTGGCTGGTCGCCACAGGCGGAGCCGTTAGACCCACGGCCCAGTAAGGCAGCGGCCGACAGTGTGCAGGCATTGCTACGGAAGAGTTTACCCGATACGAACCGGGTAAATCTGCTGCTGCTGGCAGGCCAATACTTTATAGACAACGCCAACGGACTACGCACCAAGCTGGATAGGGCCGCGCTTTATGCCAAGCAGGCGCAGTTGCTAAGCGCTGAGTTGCACTACGCTCCCGGGCAAATACAAAGCACTTATCTATTAGGAGGACTAGCCTGGGCGGCAGGTGATGAAGCCGGCGGCACCTCCCTTGTTCAAGCTGGCTTAACGCAGAGCAAGCAGCACGGCAATCGGCAATTGGAAGCCTTCGGGTGGTATCTGCTAACCTACTCGTATCCTCGCACCGGCGCGGGCTTGCCTAGCATTATTCAGTGCTGCCAGCAAGCGCGGGCCTTGTACCGGCAGGCGGGCGACAAGCGCCGAGAAGGCTACATGCTCAAAACAATTGCCGACATGCACCTACTACAGGGTAATTCAGTGCAGGCATTGCAAGAGTTACGGGAAGTACTCGCTCTTTATCACGCCAGCGGGAACAAAAGGCTGCACTACACCTACGACTTGCTACTGAGTGCTCACCGGCAAATGGGCAATTACGAGGAGGCGCTGCGGTACGGCTTAGCCGCTATCGAAACTGCCAAAGCCACCCGGGATACCAGCGACATACGGGTCTTTTATTGGCGGCTAGGATTCGTGTACCATGAACTAAACCAAGACGGTCAAGCTATCAACTCCTTTGGCAAAGGCCTGCGAAATGCGCAGCTGACCCACAATGAATATTATATGGCGAATAACGCTGGGGAAATAGCTAGAATCTTGATAAGTCAAAAAAAGCCTCAGCAAGCCCTGCAGGGCTTGCTTAAAGTTCTTGCCTATCAGCAACGCGCTGATTACCTGGGTGCTGGCGCCGCTCAGCTTGTGAACAGGAACATGGCTATTTATTTGGCGGAATGCTACCTGGCCCTGAAGCAACTGGACATTGCTGAGAAATACTATAAGCAACTGCTGAGCATGGCCAATAATGAAGCCACGGAAGATTTGGATAAAATGTTTATCTATCAGGGCGCTGGCAGGTTTTATTTATGCACGAAGCAATACGACAAAGCGCGGAACTATTTGGAGAAAGCGCTGGCGTTGCATACGCTCGGCGGCTACTTGTTGGGCAAAGCCGACATCCACTTGCTGCTGTTTAAGGTCGATTCAGCGCAGGCTAGGTTTCCCGCCGCCATTGCACACTTCCAGCAATATAAAACCTTAAAAGACTCCATATCAACTGATATCAAAAATAAGCAGATCGCCACGCTGGAAATTCAGTACGACACCAAGAAGAAAGAGCAGAATATTACCTTACTTACCAAACTAGGCTTGCAACGCGAGTTTCAGCGCAACGCTTTTCTGGCCGGCGCCATCCTGCTTACCCTGTTGTTAGGGGTAAGCTACAACCGCTACCGCCTCAAACAGCGCAGCAACCGAATCCTAGAAAGCAAACAACTGGAAATTAATCAGCAGAACCGCTCACTCACGCAAGTGGTGAGCGAGAAAGAAACGCTGTTGGCAGAAAAGGAGTGGATGCTAAAGGAAATTCACCACCGGGTGAAAAACAACCTGCAGATTATCAAGAGCCTGTTAAACCTGCAAGCTGATTTTCTGACAGACCCGGTGGCCTTGGGGGCAATGCGGGAAAGCCAAAATCGGGTGCATGCCATGGCCCTAATGCACCAGAAATTATATCAGTCCGAGAATATGACCGGTGTAGGTATGTCGGCGTATATCCACGACATCGTGGTCTATCTCATCACGTGCTTCAATCGACAAGCTACTGTGCGGCAGCAGGTGGTCATTGAGCCCGTGGAGTTAAGTGTGGTACTGGCTACGCCGCTCGGGCTGATTATCAACGAAGCTGTAACTAACTCCTTGAAGTACGCTTTTCCTGGAGAACAGCCTGGGATCATTACTGTTACCCTCGACCAGCTACCGGACCAATTTTACCGGTTGACCATTGCCGACGATGGAATAGGAATAACCGCAGGAGTTCGCCTGGAACAGGGGCGCACCTTGGGGATGACGATGATTAAGGGCCTGAGCAAACAACTGGAGGCTGAGTTGACCATCACCCAAACTAACGGGGTACAAATCAGCTTGCGGTTTGAGGTAGCCAGTGCGCCCGCCCGGGTCCTAAGTGTCGCTAGCTAAGCTAACTGTCAAGCTCCCTTAACCTCGGTGTGGAGATAGATAGCCAACTTCTTCATGCGCGCTTCCAGTGTCGTAGGTTTTATCTGGAGGAGTGCCGCTGCGCCATCCTGGCCCCGGATGCGGTTGTTCGATTGAGCTAGTGCGGTAAGGATTGCTTCTCGCATAGTTTCCTGCATGGGTCTGGTCTCCTTGGGTATGGCAACTGCCCCCTGGTTTTTTAAAGTAGTGCTTGGGGCAGAGGCCGCCAGCAGGGGCTCGGCCAATTCTACGGTCGACGTTTGGGCCAAAATGGCAGCTCGGTCTAGGACGTGCTCCAACTCGCGAATATTGCCCGGCCAAGTGTACTGCTGTAATTGCTGGAGTGATGAATTGGCCAGGCTCGTGAGTAGTTTGCCGAGCTTTTTGCTGGCCTTTTGCAAAAAATGCATGGCCAGCGGTAGAATGTCTTCCGGCCGCTCGCGCAGCGCAGGCACGGTGATAGGAAAGACGTTGAGGCGGTAGTAGAGGTCAGAGCGAAAGCGGCCGGCGGCGACTTCTTGGTACAGGTTACGATTGGTGGCCGCGACAATACGAACGTCAACAACAAGGGTAGTCTGGCCCCCGATACGCTCAATCTCTTTTTCCTGAATGGCGCGCAGCAGCTTGGCTTGCAGTTCCAGCGGTAACTCGCCGATTTCATCTAGAAAAAGCGTACTTCCGTGGGCTAGCTCAAACTTACCAATGCGCTTGTCGGTGGCCCCCGTATAGCTGCCCCGCTCGTGGCCGAATAGTTCGGATTCAATCAATTGCGGGGGTAGGGCTGCGCAGTTCACCTTAATCATGGTCCGGTCCTTGCGCTGCGACAAGCTGTGAATAGCCCGGGCAATGAGTTCTTTGCCGGTACCCGTTTCGCCCATCACCAGGACGGTGTAATCGGTAGGGGCTACCTGCGTGATGTGATTAAATACCGTCAGCAGGGCCGGGCTCCTGCCAATGATTTTCTCGAAATTATGCGTAGTCTTAATTTCCTCTTTCAGATAAATTCTTTCCTGCTCTAGATGCTCGCTCAGCGTCTTGATGCGTTCGAATGCAAGCAGGTTTTCCAGCGCCAGCGCCATTTGTCTGCTTAGGTCTTGCAGGGCAGCTAAGTCCTTGGTCGTATAAGCAAAGGCCACCTTACTGGCGACAATAATAGCCGCGGCCGCCTCCCCCTTGATAATGATGGGCACATACAGCGAGGACCTCAGGCCAAGCAAGTCGCAGTAGCGCTTCGTCACGGCGTTGCGCTCCCTCGCTTCATCGGCCTGGGTGCCCACGTTCAGCGTGGGTTCGAGCAGCCAGGGCTCCATGGCCGCGATGAGTTGCTGCCAATCGGGGAGTGGAGCCGGCGCAGCTAGGGCGACCTCCTCTTCGGTGAGGGGGAGAAAATGACTCTCCTGCTTTTGAACGGTTGCGTCGAGGGACGCGGAGCCCAGAATCCGTCCCACCCGAAAGAGACTAAGCAGGTCTACGGGCATCAACTCCTGGATGGCTAGTGCCACCTGTGGGATGACTTCGGCCATATTTCGGCCGTTTTGAAAGGCGCTGACCACCGCTAATTCTGCCGTTTTCTGGCGACGCCGGGCTTCCGTTTCCTCACTGGCAAGCAGATTAGTTAAGGCCAGGGCAATTTGGGGCATGAGGAGGCTCACCGTTTCGTAGTCTTTCGGCGTGAGCCCAGCTGGGTCGTGGCTAGCTAGTTGGATGCTAACGAGTGACTGACTTTTCAACCGCACGGCAAACAGCGCCAGCGCCCGTACCCCACGCTTATCCCGTAGGGTTTGGGCCATGCGGGAGGACGCACACAATTGCTCGAAGGCTTGCTGTTGGAAAATACCCGGTTGCTCGCCAACATTATCGGGCACTTTTGCCCCCAGTTCTGCCAGCAACTCATCCGCCGCTTCGCCACATAGCAAGGCAGGCAAAGAGAGGCGGACAAACCCACCGCTGGCTACCGGCTTCAGCATTATCCGGTAATAGCCCGTCTCATCCGGCAAATCGATGCGCAGACTCAACAAGCAGAAAGACACAAGTTTCGCCAGCTCCGTTGCGATGGCTAAGCAGAGTTCTTCCCGGTCCTGAATCGTGATGATGGCGTTGTTAACGGCCATCTGCATTTCCTGCTGGCGCCGTAGCTTGGCCTCGGCACTATGGGCGTGGCGATAGCGGGCGATTTCCAGCGTGGTGAGTACATCTTTTTCCTGAAAAGGCTTATTTAAGATGCCAAAGGGTTGGGTGATTTTTGCTTCTTCGAGAACACTATCCGTCAGATTGGCCGACAAATACACAAAGGGAATATCCAACGCACCAAGCCACTGAGCCAATTGAATGCCCGTTTCACTCCCCTTGAGAAAGATGTCCAGCAGGACAATGGTGGGGGCCTGCTTTAAGACCAGCGACCGGGCTTCGGTGGTCGATGAGGCCAGTCCTATAACTTGGTAGCCGGCCTTTTCCAAAATGCGCTGTAGGTCACTCGCGATCAGGAACTCATCCTCTACAATAAGAATAGTCAGCTCAGGTACTTGGTCACTTAGCATCTGGCTTAGGGGATAAGTGCTGTTTAAGCTTTTAATCTTGCAAAATAACCCGTACTTTTCATATAATCAAGCTATTTTTTATTGCCACAGTCTACCTTAATTAATCGACTTTGCTAACTAGCTACTTATTTTCTCGCTAATTAGAAGCATAAGCCAACTTACTTAAATCATCAAGATTACTACCACACTCGTGCTAACCAAGTCCTCCACTATAATAAGGCCCTTATTGGAGTAATTGCTTATGATAGTCAATATTTTGTAGCCAATTTTTTATTCTACTTACCAGTGAGTATAAGTTTCGACAAGTATGTTTTCTTCATGCCAAGCTGCTAAAGGCTATTGCAGCCAGTGAATGCAACAGCTTAGTGTAACTCTCTTTAAATAAATTAGGTAGGGTGAAACTATTACTGCGGGAATGCTAAATAAAACTGGCTGCCTGCTCCCTCTGTGGACTGCACCTGCATACTGCCCCGGTGCAACTGCATAATCTGCCGCGACAAACTCAGGC
>CALMOO010000510.1:0-21504 GCA_937871705.1 uncultured Hymenobacter sp. | reverse complement strand
AAAGGGCACGAAAATATCCTCCAGCAGCGTGGCCGGGATGCCTGCGCCATTGTCGGCTACTTCGAGTACCACGCGGTGCGGCGCCTGCACGTAGCCCGCCAGACGCAGCTGGGGCGCAGGCTGGGTGTGCAGCGCTTCCAGCGCATTGGTCAGCAGGTTGATAAGTACTTGCTCGATGAGGGCCGGGTCAGCCAGAATGCACAAATCCGGGTCGGCCAGCACCACATCGGGCTCGATGCCGTGCTGCGCCAAGACAGGTTCGAGTAGCGTCAGCACGTGCTCAAAGAGCGACCATACCGGCACCGTCTGGAACGAGGCCGTCGCGAGTTGGCTGAGTTGCCGGTACGTTTGGGTAAAGTGCAGTAGCCCCTCGCTGCGCTGCCGAATCACAGCCAGGCTACGGCCTATGTCGGGGGGTAGTGACTCAGCGGCCGGGGCAACTGTCAACTGCTGGTGCAGCGTATCGGCCAGCGAGGCGATAGGCGCCACTGAGTTCATGATTTCGTGGGTCAGCACCCGCAGCAGCTTCTGGTAGGCTTGGGCTTCGGTTTCCTCCAGCGCTTCGCGCACGGGCTGAAAGGCCACCAACAGCGAGCGGCCGTGCTCGTCGGTGAAGGCGGTGGCCGAAAGCAGCACTGGCTGCTGGTGCAGCCGCACCAGGCGGTTTTCGCCCGGCTTCAGGGCCAGCACGTTTTGCAGGTACAGGTGCTGGGCCTCCTTCTGGCGGGAAAGCTGCTGAAATGAGTGGTTGATTTGGTTGAACGCCTGCCGCAACTTGCCCGCGGTAGCCGGTACTTGCTGCGTGCCAAAGGTGAGCGCGTAATCCTGGTAGTGCAATCCGGCCAGAAAATCGGTTAGATCGCGGTTGCTGCGGTTGAGGTAATGGATGAGCTCGGCCAACAGCCCGGCCGTGAGCAGCAGGCCCGGCACCCAATAAATAGGCTGGCGGGCCACCAGCGCGGCGGCCACGCCTACGAGCGCGAGCAGCAGCAGGCCAGTGCGCCCAAGTAGCGCCACGGGATAGGAGTGGCGCATGCTCAAATATTGTGTTTGCCCAGCCGCCGATACAGCGCCATGCGCGTGATGCCCAGCTCGCGGGCCGCCTGCGAGATGTTGCCCTGGTGCTTGTCAATGACGCGCTGAATAGTCGTTTTTTCCAGTTCATCGAGGCGCAGCGAGGGCATGGCTACCTCGACCGGGGCCGCTTCCAGGGGCGAAAACAGCAGGTCGTCAGCCCGCAGCTCGTGGCCTTCGGCCATAATCACGGCTCGCTCCAGGGTATGTTGCAGCTCGCGCACGTTGCCCGGAAAGGGGTGCGTCCGCAGCCGGGCCAGGGCTGAATTGGCCAGCGTCAGGCCCGGCTTGTTATACTTGTCGGCGTACTGCGCGGCAAAGTGCCGGGCCAGCAGCAGCACGTCGTCGCCCCGCTCGCGTAGGGGCGGCAAGGTGATTTCTACAGTGTTTAGCCGGTAGATGAGGTCTTTACGGAACTGCGCCTCGGCGGCCAACTGGTAGAGCGGCGCGTTGGTCGCCGACACCACCCGCACGTCGATGGGCACCGGCACGTTGCTGCCCAGGCGTATTACCTGGCGGTTTTGCAGCACGGCCAACAGTTTGGCTTGCTGGGGCAGGGGTAGATTACCAATCTCATCTAAAAACAGCGTGCCACCCTGCGCGGCCTCGAAGCGGCCCGGCCGGTCTTGCCGGGCGTCGGTAAATGCGCCCTTTACGTGCCCAAACAGCTCGGCTTCAAATAAGCCCGCTGCCACCGCGCCTAAATCGACGGCTACGAACGGCCCAGCCGCCCGCACCGAGGCCTGGTGCAGCAGCCAGGCTACTACGTCTTTACCAGTACCGTTTTCGCCCAAAATCAACACGTTGGCGTCGGTAGGTGCGATTTTCTCCATCTGGCGGCGCACGGCCTGCATCGCCGCCGACTCGCCCAGCAAAGCCGCCGTACTGCCCGCTGGGCGCCCGGCGGCCGGTGCACTTCCGCCCGTCCGCCCGAGGGCTTCGGTAAGGGTAGTCACCAGTTTGTCGTTGCGCCAGGGCTTTACTACGAAGTCAGCCGCGCCTGCCTTCAACGCCCGCACGGCCAGGTCGATGTCACCGTAAGCAGTCATCAGCACTACGGCGGCGTTGGGAGCCAGCTGTTTGAGCTGCGCCAGCCAGTAGAGACCCTCGTGGCCGGTGTTGGTGGCACGCTGGTAGTTCATGTCGAGCAGCACTACGTCGAAGTGCGTCTGGCGCAGCAGGGCGGAGAGGCGCTCGGGGTTTTTCTCCGTCGTGACCTGGCCCACCAGTGGCCGTAGCAGCACCGTTAGCGCCAGCAGCACGTCGGGGTCGTCGTCCACGACGAGCAGGGTAGACTTAGCGAAAGTTGGCGCACTGGCCATCGGGTAGCAGTCGGCGGGTTTAAGGGTCAAAAGTAGCCCACTGGGCGCCGAGCCACCCCGGCAACGTGCCGGCCGCACTTTCTTTGCGCCTCTTTTACCTTATCTGGCCCGCCCTTGCTAACGCTTCATCACGTGCATAAAGTGTATCGGCCCAGCGGCTGGCTAGCTGGCGGCATCGAAACGCCTGCCCTACGCGACGTGAGCCTGCATGTGGCGGCCGGCGATTTTGTGGCCATCATGGGGCCGTCAGGCTGTGGTAAATCGACGCTGCTTAACGTGCTCGGGCTACTCGACACGGTGGACAGCGGGCAGTATCTGTTCGATGGCACCGATGTCACGCGTTTGCGCGAGCGCCAGCGGGACTTGTTTCGGCAGCCGCGGGTGAGCTTTGTCTTCCAGGATTTTAATCTAATTGACGAGTTAACGGTGTACCAGAATGTGGAGCTGCCGCTGGTGTACGCCCGCGTGCCGGCCGCCGAGCGCCAGCAGCGGGTAGCGACCGTGCTCGAGCGCTTGCAGTTGGGGCACCGGCAGCAGCACCGGCCGGCGCAGCTTTCGGGCGGGCAGCAGCAGCGGGCGGCCATTGCCCGGGCGGTAGTCAACCAGCCCCGGCTGCTGCTGGCCGACGAGCCCACCGGCAACCTCGACTCGGCCAGCGGTGAAGCCGTAATGCGCCTGCTCACCGACCTCAACGAGGCGGGCATGACGGTGGTGATGGTCACGCACTCCGAGTCGGATGCCCGCTACGCGCACCGCACCGTGCGCCTGCACGACGGGCAGGTGCTCCTAACTACGCATTAGCGGCCACACTCCATGCTCCCCCGGTTTCCGCACTTGCTGTACACGCTGCGCACCCTGCGCCAGCACCCCGCCTACACCCTGCTCAACGTGGGTGGACTGGCCCTGGCGCTGGCGTGCAGCCTGCTGCTGTATTGGTTTGTGCGCTTTCACCAAAGCTTCGATACCGACCAGCCACAGCTGGCCCGCATCTACCGACTGGTGACGGAGTCGCACTACGGCGGCACGACTTACAGCGAGGGCATCCCCACGCCCGTGGGCCCTACGCTACGCGCCGAGGCCCCTTGGCTGCCCGTCGTGGCCATGAGCATCGGGCAGGAAAACCAGTACGTGCGAGTACTGGGGCCGGCCGGGCAGCCGGGAGCCAAATACGCCGAAGACCTGACGGTAGCTTTCGTGGAGCCGCAGTATTTTTCCATTCTAGCTTACCGCTGGCGGGTAGGCACAGCGGCGCGGGCGCTGCGCTATCCCTTCACGGCGGTGCTGACACGGCGACTGGCCCGCAAGTACTTCGGCGTGGCCAATCCGCTAGGCCGCTGCCTGCGCCTCAACAACTACCTCGAAGTGACGGTGACGGGACTGCTCGACGATATTCCGGCCAACACCGACCAGCCCTACGAGCTATTTATTTCCTACACCACGCTGCACTATTACCAGCACTCGGGCACGCCGCTCACGGCCTGGGACGGCGTTAGCTCGCAAACCCACGCCTGGGTGCTACTGCCGCCCGGCGGCACGCCCGCCCAGCTGGCACACGTGCTCACGGCCCTGCACCGGGCGCACTCGCCGGCCACACTGCAGGCCACGCGCTATAAAGCACTGCCAATGAGCGAGCTGCATCTTTCGGCGGCGTACAACCCGGCCCGCTACGTCAGCCATGCCACCCTGGGCGTGCTGACGGGCATTGGGGCGCTGCTGCTGCTCACGGCGAGCGCCAACTTCGTAAACCTGGCCACGGCGCAAGCCCTGAGCCGGGGGCGCGAGATTGGGGTGCGGCGCACGGCAGGTGCCACTAGGCGGCACATTTTCTGGCACTTTCTGGGCGAAACCCTGCTGCTGGTGTTAGCTGCCGCCGGCACCGGCCTGGTGCTAGCTAACGCCGGCCTGCCCTGGCTGCGCGCCTGGACGGACACGCCCCTGCCGCGGCCACTCGACGGGGCCGCCTGGCTGTTTCTGGCCGCGCTGGTGGCCGCCCTTACGCTGGGCGCGGGCTGGTACCCCGGCCGGGTGCTGGCGGGCTTCCAGCCGGCGCAGGTGCTCAAGGGGCAGGCGCCCACGCTGGCGGCCGGGGGGCTGTGGCTGCGACGAGGGCTAGTAGTAGCGCAGTTGGCGTTGACCCAAGGGTTTATTCTGGCCGTGCTGGTGATGTTTCAGCAACTGACCGTGTGGCTGAAAACCGACCCTGGCTTTGCCGCGAGTGGGCGCGTTGTGCTGCCGGTGCGCTGGCTCAAGCAGCCCGTTTTTCAGCAGTTCCGGCAGGAGCTGGCGCGGGTGCCGGGCGTGCTGAACGTCAGTTTCTGCTACGATGCACCCACCATTGGCGTCGTTAACAGCGATTATTTCCATTACGATAACCGGGTAGCCCGAGAGCCATTTTTGCTGGCCCGCCTGCCCGCCGACGCGCAGTACGTGCCGCTGTTTGGCCTGCAACTGATGGCCGGTCACAACCTGCCTGAGAGCGACACCGTGCGGGGCTACCTGCTCAACGAAGCCGCCGTGCGCCAGCTAGGCGCTCGCTCGCCCGCCGCCGTTATCGGTCACCACCTGCGCTTAGAAAATCGGTCGGACCCCTCGGAAGGACCAATTATCGGGGTCGTGCGCGACTGGCACTACAGTGGCTTGCAATTGGGCGTCATTCCGACCATCCTCTACACCAACCGGGGCGAGTACCAGGCCCTGGCCCTACACCTAGCCCCCAGCGCAGGTAACTCGCTGCCGCCCGCCGTGCGGGCGCTCTGGCATCGCTACTACCCCAACCAACTCTTCAGCAACAAGCGCTTGGAGAATGTACTAAATGGCTTTTACGGGCGCGAGCGGCAGCAGTTGGCTCTCGTGCGGCTGGCGGCCAGCGCGGCCATTGCCATTGGGTGCCTGGGGCTGTATGGGCTGCTGGCCTTCCTGGTGCAGCGCCGCGCCCGCGAAATCGGTATCCGCAAGGTATTTGGGGCGCGGCCGGGGCAGATAATGGCCGCGTTCGCAGGCGAGTTTGCCGGGCTGCTGGCGGTGTCGTTCGGGGTGGCTGCGCCGCTCACGGACTGGCTGATGCAGCAATGGCTAGGGCAGTTCAACTCGCACATCAGGCTGTCACTCTGGCTATTTGGGGCGGGCCTGGGTAGCACTGCCTTCGTCATGGCACTCACCATCGGCTACCTAACGCTGCGGGCGGCGTTGGCCCCGCCTGCCCCGGCCCTGCGGGCCAAGTAGTGGGCGTAAGCTGCTCGCCAGCGAACAGGTAGTGTTCGTTTTCGAACACTTATTCAGCAGGGGTTATTTATAATTCGCTAATAATAAACTAGTTGTGCGAGTGGCATAAGCTTGGCACTGCTTGGGTAGACCTGTTTTTAGCAGGCCTGTACCTCATGAAGCAGCTCCTTACTTTCCTTTTCTTCGTCATCACCACCACCGCCTTTGGGCAACAACTCCCCTGGATACCCTTCAACTGGGAGGGCGGCACGCTCGCCGGCCGGCACTTCGATAAAGTGGCCATCACGGTGCCGGTAAGCCTCGACAACCTGCCCCATAAATTCAAGATGCAGCTGGATTTGGGAGCGGTGACTACGCATGTTTACGGAAATGCCATGGCGCCTTACCTGGAGAAATACCCGGCACTGCAAGCCAAGTTTGACAGTGCCCGGCACTTCTACATTGAGAATCAAAAGAACGGCAAGCTGGTCGGGGTCAAATTGCACCTGGGTAAGGTCGATTTTGGCGCACGGGACCTCGGCCACTTCAAGAATTTTGGGGACAAGCTGACTGCCCAGACGCTGACCGATAAAGGGGAAGTACACGTTGGCACGCTGGCCCCCGACCTGTTTCAAAACCAGGTCTTGATTATCGACTACCCCCATCACCGGCTGTGCGTGATGGATAAAGTGCCCGCTGCCTACGCCGGGGCTTCGTTCCAGCCCTTCAAGCTCAAGGACGGTCGCATCAAGATTCCGCTGCGCATAAACGGCCAGTTGGAAGACCTCCTGTTTGACACCGGCTCCAGTTTGTTCGCCCTGCTTACTACCCGGCAGCAGGCCGTAGCGACTACGACCGGGGCGGTGCAGGACTCCATCAAAACCTCCAGCTGGGGCGAGTACTACTATGTCTATGGGCGTCGCCCCCAGGGCACCATTTACTTTGGCAAGAAGCAGCTGCCCAGCGCCTTGGTTTACGCCGACAATCTGCACAAATTCGACAAACTCTACGCCGAGGAAAACGTCTGGGGCATTACCGGTAACGCCTATTTCCTCCACAACACGGTCATTATCGATTATAAAAACCACGTTTTTGGCGTGCAATAATTCTATGAAATTTTTCCTGTTAGTTGCCCTGCTTTCCCTGGCCGCGCCTGCCACAAACTGGGCGCAGCGTGGCCTCGCCCCGGCCGCCGGCCGCACTGAAACCCGCGTCCTACCGGCTTTTACTTCCATTGACGTAACCAGCGGTATTGAGCTGGTGGTGAAGCCTGGTCAGTCATCGGCAGCCGTAGTTGAAGCCTCGACTGCGCAGTTCCGGCGCATGACCAAAACAGTGGTCGAAGGCTCGGTGCTCAAGATTTATTTCGACTACCAGCACGAGCCCAACTGGCAGGGCCTGGTTCACTCCCGCGAAGTGTTCAAAGTGATAGTAACCACTACCGAACTGCGCTCCCTCACGGCCGCCAACGGCGCAGTCGTAACCCTGGCCAACGGGCTGACCCACGGCGCTTCGGGCGCGCTGGCGGTGCAGCTACGCGCGGGGGCCAGCCTGGCGGGGGCGGTGCGGGCGCAGCGACTCGACGTGCAGCTGCGGGAAGGCGCCACGGCCCGCCTAACCGGCACGGCCGCTACCCTGCAAGTGCGGGCGACGGGGGGCAGCGATTTTCACAGCCCCGGGCTGCAAGCCGACCAATGTACTGCGTTTGCCAGCAGCGCTAGCACGGTGCAGATTGGCGTGCGCAAAACCCTGGACGCTAGCGCGGTGAATGAAGCCACTATTACCTACAACGGCCCGGCCCAGCTAACGCAGGAGCGTCACGAGCAGGGCGGCCAGATTCTACACTTTTAGCGGAGCTATCAAGAGAACCTGCTGCCATGCTTAAGTCGCTTTTTCTGAATCTCCTGACGGTCTGGCTGTGTGCTGGCAGGGCGCTGCCAGCGGCCGCCGCTCCGCTGCCCGAACCGGTAGTCGTGCGCTTTTCAGAAGCTTACGAGCTGTCTAATATTATCTTGGCGCTGACCCCTTACGGGCAAAGTGACCCCACCGAGGTGTACAAAAACTCGCGCTACTACCGCGAGGTGCGGGCCTACTTCGCGCCGGTGATGCAGCACTCCCTGTTGCAGCAGGCCAACTACTCGCGCAAGGAGTGGGACAAGTACCTGGCGTTTCGCACCGATGCCTATGCGTTCGGCTTCAACGCACAGCAGCAGTTGGTGCGCGAGTTTGCTTTTAGTGCGCAAGGCAGCACGCGGCCATTCGATGATTTACTGGACCAAGTCAACGATTTTGCCCGGGTGTCGGGGTTTCGGGCGTTTTACCGCCGCCACCAGCCTTATTACGACTCGCTGGTGGTGGCCTACCGGCAGTCGCAGCGCTTGCCCGAGGTGCTGGCGTTTCTAACGGCCGAGCTAGGACCAGCCCAGCAGGCAGCTAGCACCAACCACTACGCGATGGTGCTGTCGCCGCTGGTGTACCGCATGAATTGCCACCGGGAGGTGCAGCACGTCCCCACCGACTTTGCAATGGTCCCTGAATACCTGTTGTCGGGCGACTTGCGCCAGCAGCCGACGCCGGCCGACGTGCTGACGGGCATCCATATGCTGTTTACTGAAACCGACCACGGCTTCGTGAATCCCGTGACCAGCGCCTACGGAGCGCAGGTACGAGCGAGTTTCGACGTAAAGAAGTGGGATGCTGGTAGCGGCTACGACAAAAGCGAGTACGACACCTTCAACGAGTACATGACCTGGGCCGTGTACGACCTGTTTGCCTACCGCTACTTCGCGGCGCAGGCCCCACTGGTGTGCCAGAACTGGGCTATGCAGAACGAGAGCCGGGGCTTCCTGGCCAGCCGCCTCTTTAACAGCCAACTGCGCGAACTCTATGCAAAGCGTAAAAAGGGCCAGACCGTGCGCGACCTATATCCGACTATGCTGGCCTGGTGCCGGCAGGTGCAGCCAACGCTGGCGCGACCGGCCATTGCGGACTGCCCACTGCAAGGCGCTACGCTCACGACGGGCTTACGGGCTCACTACGTTATCACCTTCACCCAGCCGCTGCGTGAATTAGCCAGCTTCGATGTGCTGCTGAAAACTGACCAGCCCGCCAGCCGCGCCCGGCGCGTAGTGCTCACCCGCGCGGCGAACAATCTGACTTGGAGCGAGCAAGGCCGCCGGGTTTCTTTCGACCTGGAGCTGGCAAACAATTGCCGTAACACCCTCGGTCTTAACCAGGCCTGGTTTACTGACGTGCCGCTGAGCACCCCGCAGGGGGTGGACCTAGCGGTGTATGAATCGACAATTAAAACGGAGGTGCGGCTGCCCTAGCAGTGCCCAACGCCTGGTAATTGGTGGGTGGGCAGCCGTGGCTAACTACACACCAAGCGGTATGTGCAACCTAAAATAAACGGGCACCCGATAGACTCCACTACTATGATGAAGCAATTCTTATTCTTTCTACTGATTGCAGTAAGCGCAGCGGCAGTTCAGGCGCAGACTCCGCTCACGGCCGAGGTGGCCTACGACTACCTGCAAAGCCAACGTAAGCGGGCCGATGCCACAGTCGGCGAATCAACCAAGCCGCCCGCAGACAGCCTGCAAAAGGGCGTGCGCATTTTGCAGGCTGCTTTAGCGTACTACCACCGCCCCGAGGTAGAGGCGCTGGCTAAAACCAGCAAGTCGCTGTATTACCGCCAGAGCGATATCTTGTATGACCTAGGGCGGCTACAAAGTCTAGCCGGTCAGGGGGCGGCGGCGGCCGTTTCGCTTCGCCCGCTGCTGGCTGCTGAGTTTAGGGGAGCTTCTTATCCTGGCAAAATTCTTAATGACCCTGACCTGACAGCAGTACGACAGGACCCCACTTTCCTGCCGTTGCTGGCGCAGGCGCGTACCCTAGACAACGTCTTTAATTCCAAAGCGCTGGCTACCCCCTATCAGCCCAACCTGAGTGCGGCCGAAAAGGTAGCGGGCCTATCGAAAATGTGGGAAGAGGCCAAGTACAACTTCGCGTATTTCGACCACTTACCCGGCTTCGACTGGGATAAGCTTTACCTCGACTACTTACCCAAAGTACAAGCCACGCCGAGTACGCTGGCTTACTTCCGACTCCTGCAAACCTTCTACGCCCAACTGCACGATGGCCACACCGGCGTGTGGACGAATAAAGGCCCACTGGCTGACTCCGTCTACGGCGGCCCCCCACTACGTGCCCACCTGGTAGAAGGCCGTGTGCTGTTGCGCGATGTGCGCTACGACAGCCTGCGGCGTACCGGCCTGGTGCCAGGTCTGGAAATCGTGCAGATTGATGGCCAGCCCGTCGTGGCCTACGCCGACCGCGCCGTGCGCCCCTATCAAAGCGGTTCGACTCCCCAGAACGTGGACGTGCAAACCTATACCTACGGCCTGCTGGGCGGCCCCGAAACCCGGCCCGTGCGCCTGACTTTCCGCGATGCTAAGGGGCACGAATTCACCCGCGTATTACCCCGTAACGGCTACGGCAAATTCACGCCCAAAGTGCCAGTACGCCTACGCTTTCTACCCGGCAACGTGGCATATCTGCAAGTCAATGAGTTTGAAACCAACGCGGGCTTCCAGCGCTTCGCCGCCGCCTTCGATTCCATCAAAACGACTAGCGCCCTCATCATCGACCTGCGTCAGAACGGCGGCGGCAACTCGGGCAATGGCTACGACATTTTGAGCTACCTTACTGACAAGGCCTATCGGCCGGGCAGCTACCAGTCGCGCATCTACAGCGCCGTGGGCAGGGCGCGGGGTGAAGGCGTGCGGTTTGAGGAATTATATAAAACCAGCACCCAAAGCCCGGCCGGTGGCAACAAGCTTTACACCAAACCTGTGGCCGTGCTTATCAGCGGCGAAACGTTTTCGGCGGCCGAAGACTTTTGTTCAGCCTACGTGGGCCTCAAGCGGGGCATCCTCGTGGGCGAGCCTACCGGCGGCAGCACCGGGCAGCCACTCGCCTTTGCCCTGCCCGGCGGCATTATGGCCCGCGTGTGCACCAAGCGCGATGCCTACCCCGACGGCACCGAGTGGAACGGCATTGGCATTCTGCCCACTGTGTCGGTGCACCCTACCGTGGCCGCGTTGCAAGCTGGCCGCGACCCCGTGCTGGAAGCTGCCTTACGTGCGTTAAGTAGTTCAACTAAAGCGAGTAAAGTGGTAGGTAAGGCATATTCGGCTGGAAGCAAGAAATGACAATAGCCCAGCTAATTTACTGAACTTAACCTTCGGGGTACCTGCGGGCGTGTCTGTTGCAGAACTATCCAGATCGTTCGACAAGCGGTCGGGGCTAGTACAGAAACCTGCAAAAAGCAGCATTATCACCAGTAGGCAGGCCCGTTTTGATCGCTCGTGACTCCACGTGAGGTCCTCGGCTAAGTTCTGCAATAGACACGGGCGTGGCTGTTGCAGAACGCTGTGCCACCCTCCCTAAGTAAGATTTTTACGACCGAACCGGGCGAGGAAAGTAGCTAAACGGCCCTACAACACGCTGGTAATAGTGAACCGAGGCCGTTTTTGGATGGCTTATCGAGTTCTGCAACAGCCACGGGCCCTTATTGGATGATTTTAGAGAGGCCATTTCCAGCTCGTGGAATCCCTTTTCTGAGCCCTATTTTGCTGACCCTTATTGGAGTACCTTCAGGGCATGACAATCGTTGCCCTTTATGCCCGCGTCTCGACCAAGGATAAAGGTCAGAGCACCGAGAATCAGCTACCCGAATTACGGCGCTACGCCGAGGCGTATGGCTACACTATCTACAAGGAATACGTGGAGCACGAGTCGGGCGGCACGGGTAAGCGCTCGCAATTTCAGGCGCTGTTTGCTGATGCGCACCAACGACGCTTTGACTTGGTGTTGTTCTGGAGTCTAGACCGCTTCAGCCGCGAGGGCGCATTGCCCACGTTGCAGTATTTGAATCAACTGCAAGGCTGGGGCGTGGGCTATAAATCGCTCACCGAGCAATACTTGGATTCAGTCGGGCTCTTTCAGGAAGCTATCATTTCTATCCTAGCTACACTGGCTAAGCAGGAGCGCGTGCGCCTCAGCGAACGTACTAAGGCGGGCATGGCTCGGCGGAGGGCAGAGGGTGCACAAATAGGTCCACCAGCTAAAAGCGCGGCAGTCATCGAGCAAATACGCGCGTTGAAAGCGAGTGGCATGTCCAATTATGCGATTAGCAAGTCGCTGCGCGTATCAGCAAGCACCGTAGCCAAATATACTTTTGGTTAAGTAGTTGGCTTAATAAGCAACTAACTGCTATTAGGTGAGGCAGCCGTTTACTGCTTTTAAGTAGGCGCAGCAAAGATGAACAAGTTCCTACTACCTACTGGCCCCTATGAACTGCGTAACTAGTCAGAACCAACTTCATCCGCTTTCTTTGTAGTGGTCTGACACTGGATTATTCTGGAAGTAGGACTCCCCGGGGCCGCGCAAGCGGCCCCCTTTTTTTGCTAAAGCATCCAGATGCCGGTTGGCTACCTACTAAACCGGGGCCGCCAGTAAGGCGCGAAAGCTAGTCGGGTGCAGATGCAGGGTCATTGAATGCGCCATACTTGCATGATGGTTCCTATAGATTGGCCAAGTTGGCCAATCTGTGACCAAACCGCTTTGTTACAGCTGATAAGGTGATTAAGATACGGGGAGTAGACATTGCAGACCTCAGCACCAGCCATCGAATGAGGCCGCTACCAGCTCAATCAGCTTCGCAGCCCTGTTGGTAGGCTTCATTTTTCAAGTAGCTGCCATGGGCGCGACCCGGTTTCGAGCAAGCCGGTAGTTGCTGCACCAGACACGGCACTTATCAGACTGCTCGGCGAGCCAGTGCAAGACTTTATTTAGAAGGGGGAAGCGTTGCGTAGAGCCCTTAAATCATAATCAATAATTGTGCCTCCTAATTTGAAAAGTACTGTTGCAGTGTTGCCTGATTAGATGCTGTCAGTACCTTTCGGGAGTGGTAGTTTGCTTGCAATAGCAATCAGGAGGGCCTTTTAAGGTCATAGTAGATTATTGTAAATAGCACACTAGTTAATCATTGATAAACACAATTATTAGGTTGTATGACCAAACGCTTACCTTTTCTATTCCTTCTATTCGTACTCTCTTTTACGCGCTGCTTCGCCCAGTTAACGCTAATTAATCCGTCTGACCATGCCGTGTCCTTAGCGGTTGGCTTTTATGTGGAGAAAGGCCTCTGGAAAGGCTGGAATACTAAAGGCTGGATTACGGTGGCTCCGCACGATTCCACTACGATGCTGCCCGACGGCATTGCCGGCGGTGCGTTTTGTTTCTGCGGTCGCATTGCCGATTGTGACCAAGGCTACACTGGCAACTACCCCCTGTTTGTGCATCCTACCGAGGCCTTCTCCATTGCTAACGCTGCAGCTGAGGTCCCTCTTACGCTGAACAAAGGAGTCCAGAAAGTGGGCTTTGCCAAAGTAGACTTGCCAGCGGGCCAGCGTAAGTACCGTCTGCGGCTATCAGCCACCAATTTCTCTCAAAAGGGAATCCGCACTGGCGACTGGCTCGTGTACCTCGACCGCGACAAGGAAGAGGTGGCCAAGCCTGACCAAGCGGCTTACGTGCGCCGTATCAGCTACCAGCAAGGGGTGCCCACTGGGTTGGTGCGCGACTATTACTGGCCCGCCAATACACTGCAGTGGGATGGCAAGCTCCTGAAAGAACACCCTGCTACCAAGCAAGGCACATGCATCTCCTACGACGAAGCCGGCCACAAGCGCGAAGAAGCGTTTTACCAGGATGGCCGCGTCACGGGAAGCATCCGGCGATGGGATGAAACTAACAAAGAGCTGCTTACGCGCAAGCGTTACCGCACTGTTCACGTGCTCCAGCCCCAGGTTGGCTATCTGGCTCCGTATGTCAGCCTCAACAGTAGC
Source organism: uncultured Hymenobacter sp. (assembly GCA_937871705.1). Lineage (GTDB taxonomy): Bacteria > Bacteroidota > Bacteroidia > Cytophagales > Hymenobacteraceae > Hymenobacter. Next base: position 7,994 of record CALMOO010000510.1, on the reverse strand, counting down.
CGCTCCCTAATTCCCGTGCAACTGCCAGCCAATACCGTGTCGTGGTTCTATGAATTCACTGTCTATCGCGACCAAGCGCAGGTGCGCGCAGCGCAGCAAAAGTTTCAGCTTTTAGCCCAGCTCACCCGCCTTGCCGATGATTCCGGCTTCCTGGAGAAAGTGGCCAATGTACTAACGGCACCCCCCGGTGGTGATATCTGCAACGTGTACCTTATTAGCGACCCCGCCCAGTCCGACCTCTTCCAAGCCAAGCAGACGTTCACGTACTTGCGAGACGGTACCCGCAGCAACCTGACTTCGGCGGTCGTGCCCGTTATTAACCCCACCGGCCAGCAGGTATATCTGGGTTTGCACAACCCCGCTCAACTTTACGGTATTAACTATGCCCTCGAAGTAGTGGCGGTAGTGGAAGAAGACGTGCCTGCTGGTGCTAATGCGGCACATTCTGCCGCTCGTCCTGCCAGCCGCTCCCACCGATAAGTGCTAATCTACTAAGTAGTTACTCACAACTCATGGAAGAATACGTTACCTCCTCACCCGCTATCGAAGACGAAACGCTTACTGAAGACAGCCAGCCGGAAGTCTTAGATATCAAAACAGATGAGCGCAAAATTATTTGGCAAGCCAAGGATTTCTCTATCCGCGAGTTTGCCAGCATGACCACCGATGGCGAGCTGATACTCCAGCCTGAGTATCAGCGCAATTTTGTAGCCTCCGCTGCTATCTCCAGTCGCCTTATCGAAAGCATCTTAATGGATGTGCCTATTCCGGTCATCTACTTGGCCCAGGAGCGTGACGGCACTTTCTCCGTTATTGATGGTCAGCAGCGCCTCACCTCCTTTCTGTCTTTTGTCAACGGTAAATACCCCAACGGGGAAGAGTTCAAGCTTACCGGCCTAACCGTGCTTACTGAGTTGAACCGCCTAACCTTCGCGCAATTATCTAAAGAGCTGCAGACCAAAATCCGTACGACTACTATCCACTCTATCATCATCAAGAAGGAGTCGAACGAAGACATAAAATTCGAAATTTTCGAGCGCCTTAACACGGGCTCTACCAAGCTCAACGAAGATGAGATTCGCAACACCGTGTACCGGGGCGCTTACATCAAGCTCTTAGCCGAGCTAGCAGCCAATCCTACCTTCCACGAATTGGTGCGCAAAGAGAACTTTCGCAACCGCATGGTGTACCGCGGCATGATTCTCCGGTTCCTAGCAGTTTCTGAGAAGTCGTATCTGAATTACAAATCTTCGATGATGCAGTTCTGTAACAAAGAATTGCGCGACAATCAACACTTGGCTCCCGCCAAGGCCAAGGAGTACCGCCAACGGTTCGAGCATTGCCTCGGCTTAGTCAAAGCGGTGTTCGGCGCCAACGCTTTCCGGCGTTATATCCCGGCCACCGCTACTACGCTCGGCCGGTGGGCCGAAGGCCAGATAAACATGGCCCTGTTCGACTTACAGATGATAGGCTTCGTCAACTACTCGCAAAACGAGGTACTACGTAATGCCGACTTCATCCGCGAGGCGTTGCTTGACTTGATGACGAACGACGAAGAGTTTCAACTACTCATCGGCTACAAAACCTCCGATACCGACAACGTGCGCCGCCGCTTCCGAATTTACTTTGACATGCTGGACCGCATCATCGGCGACTCCAACTACAGCCAGCGCACGTTCTCTCCGCAGCTCAAAGCCAAGCTTTTCAAAGAAAACCCCGTTTGCGCCATTTCTGGCCAGCAAATTCTAGCTATTGAGGATGCCGAAGTCGACCATATCATCCCGTATAGCAAAGGCGGTCCCACTTCACCCGAAAATGCCCAGTTGGTATTGCGCTATTTCAATCGCGCTAAGAAGGACAAGGTAGCCTAGTGGCTTTGGCAATACTCACCAAGCCATACTCCTAGTTGCCTGCGCAAAGAAAAGCCGCCAAACTTGGCGGCTTTTCTTTGTTAATGTCTAACCGTAACTAGCTGTCCAATTTCCTTCACGGGGTTCCTTTTCTGGTATCAAGTCAAGTAGCTGATTCGCCCTTTGTTGATGCTTTCAAAGCAGCAGTGACCGCATCGAGTCGCCGCACAAGTTCTTCGTTGGACGGAAAGAACTGCCGTAGCTCGCTCGGCAAGGTATCAGTATACGTATAGGTGGCCACGCCAATCGGCTTGTTTACGTCCCGCAGGGCAAACTCTACCACCGTGCGGTTCTTGCTCTGGCAGATGATGATGCCAATACTGGGCTGCTCGTGCGGCTTGCGCACGGTCTGGTTCAGCACGGAGAGATAAAAATTCATCTTGCCGGCATATTCGGGCCGAAAGTCATCAATCTTAAGCTCAACGGCGACGAGCGCCTGTAGTTCACGGTGGAAGAGCAGCAGGTCGATGAAGTATTCTTGCCCGGCCAGCTCCAACCGGTATTGATTGCCAACAAAGGTGAAGTCGCCGCCCATTTCGCTCAGAAAGCGCCTCACGTTGCTCAACAGGGCTTGCTCCAATTGGTACTCAGAGTGAGGGACGCTAAGCTCCAAAAAGTCAAATAGGTATTCATCCTTCAGCGCCAGCACGGCCGACGTTTGTTGAGCCGCCGGTAAGGTCTGCTCGAAATTGTGCTGGGCCGTCAGCGTACGCTGGTACGCCTGTGCTTTCAGCTGTTGGAGCAGGGTAGCCTTCGTCCAATGGTAGCGTTGTGCCTGCGTGAGGTAAAAGAGGCGTTCGTGGGCCGATTGGCTTTTCTCCAGAATAGCCACGTTTAGGCTCCAGCCTAATTCTCGCACCAGTGGTGCGAGAATTTCATCGTGGGCATACGCTAAGTAAAAAGCGCGCATCCGCCACAGGTTGGAGGCGGAAAAGCCGCTTAGCCCAATAAACTCGGTTTGCAGGTCGCGGGCCAGCGTTTCGACAATGTGCTTGCCCCAGCCCGCTTGCTGTTGGCGCTCGGCAATGAGGCGGACCAAGTCCCAATAAAGTTGAATCTGCTCGCGGTTAACGGCTTGCAGGGCCTGGTACTGCGACGCCCGCACCCGTTGCTTAATAAGGATGAGGAACTGTGGGTAATCCGCCGGCACGGTAGTCATAGGCAAAAGCAGGGAGAAGATGCAAGTTCGGCCTGGCACGGTAAACTAACTGGCGGCTGGCGTGGCCGCTTACCTCATTCTTAAAGCTATTTACCAGTTATCGCCACGCGACTACCTTCGCACTGCTACCTACCGGCTGGCTTTATTAAGAAGCAAGGCTACTCTGCAAAGACTTATTACGCAACGTGCTCTACACCGACTTTGAAACCCGCTGGCTGAAATCAGGCGGCGCGGAGCGGGCCAACTATGGCCTGTTTCTGACCGACCTCTGTGACTTACTAGGCGTGGCCCGGCCCGATGCTACTACGGATGACCCCACACAGGATGCCTATGTGCTGGAGCGAGCCGTGACATTTAGCACGAATAGCGCAAGCAGCAAAAGCAGTACGGGACGCATCGACTTGTACAAACGCGGGTGCTTTGTGCTGGAAACCAAGCAAGGCACCGACACGCCCGACCAGCAGGCCAAGCGGGCGAAAGCCGAGCTGGGGTTACCCGCGGACAAGCGTCGCAAAGGCCACGCGGTGCGGGGCACGGCCAAGTGGGGGCAGATGATGGAATCGGCTCGCCAGCAGGCGCTGGGCTACGTGCGGGCCCTGCCAGGCACCGAGCCCCGGCCGCCATTTGTGGTGGTCGTGGACGTGGGCTACTGCCTGGACCTGTATAGCAACTTTGCGGGGGTAGGGGACAACTACGTGCCCTTCCCAGACTCGCAGAGTTACCGGTTGCGGCTGGGCGACCTGGCCGACGAAAGCGTGCGTACGCGGCTAAGGCAGCTCTTTACCGACCCGCAGCAGCTGGACCCGAGCCGGCGGGCGGCGCAGGTGACGCGGCAGCTGGCTGGGCAGCTGGCAGCGCTCTCGGCACAGTTGGAGCGAGCGGGACACGCGTCAGATGTGGTGGCGCAGTTTTTGATGCGCTGCCTGTTTACGATGTTTGCCGAGGACGTAGCACTGATTCCGAAAGAGTCGTTTTCGGGGCTGCTGACGGCGTATGCAGCCACGGAGGAGCTGCGGAACCTGCTACCCGATGCGCTGCAAAGCCTGTGGCACACGATGGATAAGGGCGGCTTTGCGCCGGACTTGAAAGCGAAGTTGCGCCGCTTTAATGGGCAGCTGTTTCACGAGGCGTCAGCGCTGCCGCTCAATGCCGACCAGCTAACGTTGCTGCGCGAGGCAGCTAAGGCTGACTGGGCGGAAGTAGAGCCGGCCATCTTTGGCACCCTGCTGGAACGAGCGCTGGACCCCAAAGAGCGGCACAGTTTAGGAGCGCATTACACTCCGCGCCGCTATGTGGAGCGGCTGGTGGTGCCGGCCGTGGTAGCACCGCTGCGCCGGGAATGGGCGGCCGCGCAGGCGGCCAGTGCCCGACGCCTGGAGGAGAATAAGCCCAAAGAGGCCCGCGAGGAACTGGTGACGTTTCTGCGGCGGCTGACGTCGGTGCGGGTGCTGGACCCAGCCTGCGGCTCGGGCAACTTCCTATACGTGACGCTAGAACACCTAAAGCGGCTAGAAGGGGAGGTGTTGACGGCCATCAACAGCTATGGGCAAACGGGGCTACTAGACCTGGGCGGTGGCACCACCGTGAGCCCTCGCCAACTGCTAGGCCTGGAACTAAATCCACGAGCGGCGGCTATTGCCGATGTAGTGCTCAAAATCGGCTACTTGCAATGGCACTTGCGCACCAACGGCATCACTCAATTGGCCGAGCCGCTGCTCAATGAGTACCAGAACATCCGCCAGCAGGACGCCGCCTTGCGACACGGTGCGCCTGTGCCCCGCCTTGACTCTCACGGCCAGCCCGTAACGCGCTGGGACGGTACCACGCGCCCCCACCCAGCCACTGGCCAGGCTGTGCCCGACGAAACCGCTCGCACGCCCGTGCTGGACTACCCCAATCCCCAAATCGCGGAGTGGCCCGAGGCTGATTTCATCGTGGGCAACCCACCGTTTCTGGGGCCGGCCCGCATGCGTGATGCCCTCGGCGACGGCTACACCGAAGCCCTGCGCAAAGCCTACAAAGGCAAGGTACCTGACTCCGCCGATTTGGTGATGTATTGGTGGTACAATGCCGCCGTCGCTGTGCAGCGCGGCCCCGCTGAGCGGTTTGGCTTCATTACTACCAACAGCCTCAAGCAAACTTTTAACCGCCGCGTGATGCAGCCCTTCTTGGAAGGCGATGCCCCCCCGCTTACCCTCACCTTCGCCATTCCCGACCACCCTTGGGTAGATGCCGCTGAAGGTGCTGCCGTGCGCATTGCCATGACGGTAGCCGAGCGCACCCAGACCATGGCAACGCCCGGCCAGCTTTGGAATCTGAAAACGGAATCCGGTGCGGAGGGTGACGAAGCTGCCGAAGTGACCTTTGTAGAGCAACAAGGGCAGATTCTTTCTGACTTAACTATTGGCGCAGCAATAGATTCAGCCACAAAACTGAAAGCCAATGCATCCTTCGCCAATAGGGGATTTTGTCTATTTGGAAGTGGATTCTTGGTTGCTGAAGAGAGAGCAAAAGAGTTAGGCTTGGGCACTTCGCAAGACCTTGAAAAATATATACGACCTTTTAGAAACGGAAAAGACGTTACAGATAGGCCTAGAGGTGTCTATGTTATAGACGTATTTGGGCTAAGCAGCAGTGAATTATTAAACACTTACCCGCTCGTTTACCAACACTTAGTGGAAACAGTAAAGCCAGAGCGAGACCAGAATAACCGGGCAGGCCGTCGTGAGAATTGGTGGATTTTTGGAGAGCCAAATCCAAAACTGCGGGCGTCATTAGTTGGCCTTAACAGATATTTAATTACACCTAGAGTTGCTAAGCATAGCTTTTTCACATTCTTTGAAAGAGAATTAGCTCCTGATGATAAGATAGTGACTTTCGCCACAGATGACGCTTATCATCTTGGTGTGCTATCAAGCCGAATTCATATTGTTTGGGCATTAGCAACGGGTGGCCGCTTAGGTGTTGGGAATGACCCGGTATATGATAAAACCCGCTGCTTTGACCCATTCCCTTTTCCCGCCGCCACGCCCGTGCAGCAGGCCCGCATCCGCGAGCTAGCCGAACAGCTCGATTCCCATCGCAAGCGCCAGCAGGCGCAGTATCCTGCGCTAACTCTGACCGACCTCTATAATGTGGTGGAAAAACTGCGCGCTGCCCAGCCTCTCAACGCCAAAGACCAGACCGTGAACCAGCAAGGTCTCGCCTCCGTGGTGTTCAGCCTGCACCAGCAACTCGATGCCGCTGTGGCCGACGCCTATGGCTGGCCCGTTGACCTAACCGACACGGAGCTGCTAACGCTGCTCGTGCAGCTGAACCAGCAGCGGGTGGCGGAAGAAGCGGCGGGCAAGGTGCACTACTTGCGGCCAGCCTACCAGACACCGGCGGGCGTAAGCAGTGAGCAGCTGTCGATGAGGGGCGTGCTAGCCGCTGAAGCGGCGGCTGATAGCGTGGCCGCGGTAGCTCGGCGCGAGTGGCCGTCGGGGCTGGCGCAACAGATGCGGGCCGTACGCGAAGTGATAGAAGGCAGCTCGGGTGGGGCGCTGACGGCGGCCGGCGTGGCGGGCTTCTTTGCGGGCAAGGTTCGGGCCAGTCAGGTGCAGCCGCTGTTAGAGTCGCTGGCGGAGCTGGCGCTAGTGCGGGTGGATGCGGAAGCGCAAGCATACAGCGCTTAATGCGGGGTTCTCGTTACAACGGGATACTGTTGGCGAATTGGTTTTGGTATAAAAGGCTATTTTCGGGAAGTGCCGTTAGCCCAGACGCATCGGGCCGCCTTCGATCGATTGATTCCGTCAGCAATGGCTTAGAACCAATTCGCCAACAGTATCCAACGGGGCGAAAAATCACTGTAAGCTCTAAAGCATTGCTTATCAATGCGCTCTGCTGATGTCTCACCAAACGGGGAAGCGTACAATATGGATTGCTTTTTTGAGTATAATATAGTATAATTTGAATATTTTAAATATAATATTTATCCTGTGTAAGCTAATAACTACATAGCTGACGGATAATTTATAAAGGGGGTAAGGTATGGTTATTTGCTTACATACTTGTTGCCTGTTATCTGATGATAAGCATCTTCATACTTTATGCCGGTCTTTTCTTCGTAAGCTCTAATAAGCCCACATCTTTGCAAGGTTTTATGTACGCTATCTAATTCAAATAACTCAATAGTTTTTATTCCTTTTATTGACTTGTTCTTTACTTTAATTATACCCTGACCCGTTGATACGCCAATATCTAACTCATTATTTATTTCATCAAAATAAGGATGTATTATGATGAATGCGTTTTCGTTGTAAGTTGTTTTATTCCCGGATGCAATATCTAAATCATTCTTTAATTCGCAATTGCACCTATAGCAGGCTAAGCACAAATTAAAAGGCTCAAACATGAACGTAGGGTAGCCATCCCTCCCTTTATGTGCAATGTGCTCTCTCTGAAGTTTGCTCCCACAATATTTTTCGTGCAATCCGCAATATATACAGTAATCTCCTTGTATAGCAAGGAGTTTTGTTTTTATAGCCGTGACCATCGCATCTCTATCCGTTCGACGTATAGTGCTAGATGGTTTTATCTTTCCCTCCCATTCACCACCTTCTAAAGGTTCTAAACCCTTTATAAAGCTTTGTTCATCAGGAGTAAAAGTAATACTCTTACCCATCAAGCTTTGAAATAAAAAAGGTAAGTCAATGCTTGTTGGCGACATATTCTTTTGCGTTTGCAATTAATAGATTTAGTGGATCAGATTCGGAAAATTTGAATGAATTAAACTTATCAATGAATTTTTGAATTTCCTGAATGTCGTCTGAATCGTGAGATATCAATCTAAGCATTTTTGCTAGCTCGAATTCAAAATGCTGATTTCTTACTGTTACCACTCCAAATACTTCATAAAGAATAGCTTCCGGTGACCAGCCATAAGG